>JAKCEJ010000236.1 GCA_021838065.1 Pseudomonadota bacterium | reverse complement strand
CGGGCGCGGTCGAGCGGGAGCGGGGGACAAGCTTGCGGATATGTTTCATGTGATGCTGCGCGGCTCTCGAGCGGAGGCGCTCGTGCGGGACGAAGAGGACCGGCGCAAGATGATCGGCAGCATCGAGTCGATGCTCTTTTGGTGCGGCGGGCGAGTGTTTGGTTGCCGTTGCGAGGCGGATCGCCTGGATCTGCTGCTCGAGCCGGCGCACGTGCCGCCCGGCGGCATGATGCGTTATGTGACGGTGTCATACGCGCTTTATCTCAATCGTGCGCGCGGCCAGAGCGGGCAGGTTTTCCGGCCCCTGCAGGTCTATCTGCTGCAGCGCGCGTTTCGCACCGAGTTCGTGCTGTGGCTGCATCGGCCGCTCGCGGGCGCCGGCTGGAGCGCGGATGCGGCGTATGTGGAACCGCAGCGCATGCCATGGGTAGATACCGAAACGGTGCTCGAGGAGCTGGGCCGGGGACCCGGTGCCCGGCGCCAGTATCGGGCGCTGCGCGCACGCGGCATCGAGGAAGAGTTGGCTGTGGCGTTCGAATCATCGCGCAATACCCTGTCGCACGTTCACACCGCGGTGCGGCCGGCACTGACGATGCGCAAGCGGCGGCAGCGCGCGCTGCTGCGCTCAGTGGTCCGACATGTTGCACAGCACGAAGCGGTGGGGCCGGAGGAGCTGGCGAGCCGCTCGCGTGCACGACGCCTGTGCCGTGCGCGGTGTCTGGTGACCCTGGTGGCGGTGCGCTTCGGGGTGGCGTTGACGACCATCGCGGATCTGCTGGATCGGGACGGCAGCACATTGGAGGAGTCCGTGCTGCGTCAGCGTGACCGTGACGCGCGGGGACTCTTGTGTGTGGTCGAGGCGATCGTGGCGGCCATGGCGGCAGAAGAGGCAGATCTCATCGAAACGGACGGGCAGGAGGCGGGCGAAGGATCCGGCACGGAGGCCGAAAGTGATGAGGTCGATCCGGGTACGGTGCCGCCGCGAGAGAAGGACCGGCCGGAGGAAGAGTGAACCCCGTGCCCCGCCTGAGTCGATGGCGGAGCGTGCTGCAGCTCCTGCGCGCTGAGATGACGCCGTACGTGCGGATTCGGCTGGCCGAGGTGCTGTTCCTCGTGGTGCTTGGGGCGGTGATGAACGCGCTTGCTCCGCTTGCCCTGAAATGGATCGTCGATGGGCTCACCGGCCAGGGGCACATCCCTCTTTCGGCGGGGATTCTGATCGGGCTGTACGCGTTCAGTCAGTGGCTGGCCCGCGCGAGCACGGAGGTTCGCGCGCTGCGCTTCGCGCGCGCCGAGCGCCGGATCTTGCGCACGATGAGCGAGCGCATGTTCGCCCACGTGTTGCGCCTGCCGCTACGCTTTCATCTGAGCCGCCAGACCGGCGCGCTCAGCCAGACCATCGACAACGGTCTGGAGGGAGTGCGCATGATCCTGCACCACCTGGTATTCACGGTGCTGCCGGTGGGTGCGGAGCTTGCGGTCGCCGCAGTGATCCTCGCGCGGCTCGATCAGCCGGTGTTCCTCGTGCTCTTCTGCGCTGCGGCGGTCTGCTATGCGGTGCTCTTCGGGCGCTCCGCGGGCCGCATTTCGGCGTCGGCCCGGGAGGCGGCCGCGGCGCGGGTCTCAGCGGGCGCGGTGATAACCGATGGGTTGCTCAATTATGAGACCGTGAAATCCTTCGGGGCCGAGGGTCTCATCGCGGGCAAGGCCGCCCGGGCGCTCGAGCGCAGCGAGCGGGCTTGGCTCACATTTCATCGCCGTTATACGAGCAACGGACTTGCGGTGGCGGGAGTGTTTGCGCTGTTTCTGACGGCGACGCTGCTGTACGCGCTGCGTGATGTGCAGGCCGGAGGTCTGACGGTCGGTGGCTTCGTGCTGGTGAATACCTACATGCTGCAGCTCGTGCGCCCGGCCGAGATGCTGGGTTTCGCGGTGCAGGGTTTCGCGCACGGCGCGGCGCTGCTCGAGAAGGCGCTGGGGCTGTTTGCCGAGCCGCCCGAGACCGCTGGCGGCGAGCGGCTGGAGCGCAGCGCGCGCGGCGCGCTCGAGTTCGAGCGGGTCACGCTCGCCTACGGGGCGGGTCGCGCGGCACTCGAGGAGGTGAGCTTCACGCTCGCGGCGGGCTCAACCCTCGGTATCGTCGGGCAGAGCGGATCGGGCAAATCCTCCATCGTGCGTCTGGTGCTGCGCTTGCTGGAGCCGGACGCTGGAGCGATCCGCCTCGATGGCACGCCGTTGGCGCAGATTGCCCCAGCCGCGCTGCGCGCTGCGATCGCGGTGGTGCCGCAGGACACGGTGCTGTTCGACGATTCGATCGCCTACAACATTGCGGTCGCCTGGCCGCAGGCGGGGCGCGAGGATATCGAGCGGGCCGCGAGGCTTGCGCAGCTCGATGAGTTCGTTCGTTCGCTCCCGGAGGGCTACGACACCGTGGTCGGCGAGCGGGGCGTGCGGCTCTCGGGCGGGGAGCGCCAGCGCATCGCGATTGCCCGCGCGGCGCTGCGCCGGCCCCTGATCTATGTGTTCGATGAGGCCACCGCCGCGCTCGATGGCCGTACTGAGGAGGCGGTGCTGGTGAGCCTGCGCGCGCTGTCCCGATCGGCGACGACGCTGCTCATCGCTCATCGGCTGGCGAGCGTGATGCACGCCGAGCGCATCGTCGTGCTGCATGGCGGGCGGGTGGTTGAGTCCGGCGCGCACGCGACGCTGTTGCGCGCCGGGGGGCATTACGCGGCGCTCTGGCACGCGCAGCAGCCTGGCGCTGCGGCGGCCTGAACCGTGGTGCCGCGATGAATCGGGTGCGCCATTTGTGCACGAACGCGCCACAAATGGCGCTGTCCCCGGCGCAAAGGCGGTGTTAAACCAGCGCACAGTCTACTAAGGGGCGCGCGCGGAGCGTGACCGCAGCGCCCCCGGGAGGGCGGATGGACAGCGGCATGGAAGAGGAGAGTCCGGCGCCATACTCGCTGGCGCTGCATGTGCATTGGGCTCGGTGCGATCGCCACGTGGTGCTCATGGATGTGCGTTGCAACCGCGATGTGGCCCTCCAGTCGGCCGAATCGCTGGCGAGTTGGGTGGGTGGGTGGCCGGCGCTGGCCGGGGGACATCGGGATAGACCGCCAAGCGTGCTCGCTTCGCTGCTCGAGCAAGGCCTGAGGGTCACCGACCGGCGCGCCGGCCACCCGGCCACACCGCAGCGGAGCGAGGAGCCGGCCCGCGCGCTCCTGGAGTTCGATTTCGATGAGCGGCCCTTGCTTGCGGTGATCGAGCGCGTGCGCTCGCGCCGTGTCGGCCGTGAGATGCGCGGCGGGCCGGTCGATTGGGAGCGGGCGCGATCGCTGGTGCGCGTCTTCGTGCATCTGCCGCCGCTCTTCTACGGCACACGCGGCCGGCCCGAAATCAAGACTCAGTCCGGAGAGTTGCTCGAATACGCGTGTCTCGAGGCATGGTTGGCGTGTTGGCGGCGGCAGGACTCGTCAGGGCCGCGCAACCTGTGGCAGACTGTCGCCCAAGCGGCAGGGATCATGGATCAAAACAAGCAAGCGACCAGGCATGGGACTCTGGAGCGTCGCAGCGCGCGCAATGCCCGAGTGGCGGCCTGGATAGCGCTGGCATCACTGTACGTCACCCCGGCGGCCTGGGCCGAAGGTTCGGTGATGCAGTTCAATCTGCCGTCCGAGCCGCTGCCGCAGGCCATACTCGATTTCTACCGTCAGTCCGGAGTGCAGGCCATTTATGCGGCCACGCCGCAGGTGCTCAAACTCAGGACCCGCGCGGTTTCCGGCCGCCTCGAGAGCTCGGTCGCGCTCGCGCGGATGCTCCAGGGCACGGGGCTCACCTTCACGTTCGATTCCCCGCACTCGGTGATCATTCGTCCGGCGCCGGCGCGGCGCGCGCAGGCCTCGCCGCCCCTGCCGGTGGTCGTCGCCGCGCTGCCGCATCAACATCCGCTAACGGATAAGATTGCCGTGCGGCTGCGCCCGGTCGAAGTCACCGGCAGCCTCATTCGCGGGGTGCGCTCGGCGCTCGCGCCGCTCGTCTACATCCGGCATGCGCAGCTCGAGCAGGCGGCCTACCCGAACGTCGAGCAGGCGTTATATGCGCTGCCGCTGGTTTCGCTCAATGGGCCGCGCGAAGACCTCGGCATCGACAACAACGATCAGTACGGCGCGGGCATCAACCTGCGCGGGCTCGGCGTCGGCGCCACGCTGGTTCTGGTCAACGGGCGCCGCCAGCCCTTCGGCGGGTTCACCGGGGACTTCGTCGACGTGTCGACCATTCCCTGGAGCGCGGTGCGGCGTATCGAGGTGCTGCCCGAGGGCGCATCGGCGCTCTACGGTGCCGACGCGGTGGCCGGCGTCGTCAACATCATCATGCGCGATAATTTCACGGGCGCCCAGTCCGAGGCGCGATACGGCAGCGCGCCCGACGGGCGCGCCGAGTGGATGTTCGCGCAGCTGCTCGGCACCCGCTGGCGCAGCGGCCACGCCATGTTCGATTACCAGTACTCGGATGCGACGCCGCTGGCGGCCGCGGCCCGGCCGTATGCGGCCAACGCCGACAAGACGCCCTACGGCGGCGGCAATTACGACTCCTATTACACCAACCCAGGCAATATCCTCGATCCGTCCACGCTGCTGCCGACGTACGGCATTCCCGCGGCGCACAACGGCGCGCTCACCGCGGCGGGGCTCAGCACGAGCATCAACCTGCAGAATCTCTTCACCGGGCTCGACATCTTTCCCGACCGGATGGCGCACGAGTTTTACGGCTCGGTGAGCCAGCGCATCGGTACGCTCGTCGATCTGTTTGCTCAGGGCCGCTACGCCGTGCGCAACACTGCGCGCGGCGGTCTGCCGGACAGCCAGGTGCTGCAGGTGCCCCCGAGCAACCCGTTCTACGTCAATCCCTATCCCGGCGTGCCC
>JAKCEJ010000235.1 GCA_021838065.1 Pseudomonadota bacterium | reverse complement strand
ATGCGGGCATCATCTTCCGGCGCACCGACCTGCCGGCCCCGGCCGAAGTGCGCGCCCACGCCGAGAACGTGGGCGACACCATGCTCGGCACGACGCTGTGCAAGGGCGCGGCGCGCGTCTCGACGGTCGAGCACCTGCTGTCGGCGTTCGCCGGGCTCGGGATCGACAACGCGGTGGTCGAGCTGTCCGCGCCCGAGGTGCCGATCATGGACGGCAGCGCGGGCCCCTTCGTGTTCCTGCTGCAGTCCGCGGGCATCGAGGAGCAGTCCGAGCCGAAGCGCTTCATCCGCATCACCAAGCGGCTGCGGGTGACCGACGGCGACAAGTGGGCCGAGTTCAGCCCGTTCGCCGGCTTCAAGGTCAACTTCGAGATCGAATTCAACCATCCGCTGTTCAAGCGGCGCGCACAGCGCGCCTCGATGGACTTCTCCACCACCTCGTTCCTGAAGGAAGTGAGCCGTGCGCGCACCTTCGGGTTCCTGCGCGACCTCGAGACGCTGCGCGAACACAACCTCGCGCTCGGCGGCAATCTCGACAACGCCATTGTGCTCGATGACTTCCGCGTGTTGAACGAGGACGGGCTGCGCTACGAGGATGAGTTCGTCAAGCACAAGATCCTCGATGCGATCGGTGATCTGTACCTGCTCGGTCACGGCCTGATCGGCGAGTTCAGCGGCGAGAAGCCCGGTCACGCGCTCAACAACAAGCTGCTGCGGGTGCTGCTCGCCGACCGCGCCGCGTGGGAAGAGATCGCGTTCGACTCGTACGACGAGGCGCCGATTTCCTACATCGAGGCGCCGGCGCTCGGCGGCGGCTGAGCCCGCGCGAGCCGCTACTGGCGCGGCAGCACCTTGACTTTGATCTCCTGTATGTTGGCGCGCGCGCGGTCGATGGCGGGCTTCAGCTCGCGCAGCGCGTAGCGCAGCCGCGCGGCCCACGCGGCCGAGTCGGCAAACAATGTCAGGGCGCCGTCGCGCTCCACCGCGCCGGTGAGGTGCGCGTCGAGCTCCTGCGGCAATTGTTCAGACAACCAACTTCGCCAGAATGTCTGACGCGCCGACTGGTCGCTGATCCGCGACAGGACTGCCGGACCGCGCGCGATTAAGTCACCAACCGCGCGCGGCGCGGCGCGATTTGTGACGGCGGTGCGTCCGCCTCGCTTGTGCCCCCGGGGGATTTTCGGCATAGTCGCGCGCCGGGTCACAGTAAAAGCCCGGCCTTCAGGCTAGTGTACGAGTGACAGTATGATATCCGGGGTCGTATGCAATGAACGACGCAGCTGAGAACGGGCGGAACGACCGCTCGCGCGTGGCGCGCGTTCTGGCACGGATCGCCCGCCTCAATCCGCTGCGCGGCGTCGCGCTGCGCGCGGGCCGCCCCGGCTTGAGCATCGTGGTGTTCAGCCGCGAGGGGCGCTCCCGTGTCCTCGATCTCAATTTGCGTCACCCGCTGATCCTCGGCGCCGTGGGTGCGGCGCTGCTCGCCGTGCTCGGCGGGGCGTTCGCATTCGGCTTGAGCCTCGGGCGCGGCGGCGGCGGCGATGCGGCGCTGGCTCAGACCTCGCACTGGATGGATGTCCTCACTCGCCAGCGCGAGGAGATTGCCGACGTGCGCGCGCAGATGCAGGCGCATGCCGAGGCGCTGGCGATCCAGGTCGGGGACCTGCAGGCGCACATGATCCGCCTGGATGCCCTCGGGGAGCGCCTGACCAAGATGGCGGGCCTGACCGGCGATGCGTTCGATTTCCGCCACGATCCGCCCATCGGCGGGCCGGAGACCGCGCTGCCCGGCGGCGGGGCCGCCATGCCCAGCCTCGCCAAGATGATCGGTCACCTGCAGGGGGAGGTCACCCTGCGCGCCTCGCAGCTCTCGGCGCTCGAGAACCTGATCCTCTCGCGCAAGCTGCACCAGGAGATCTATCCCGAGGGCCGTCCGGTTGAGGTCGGGTGGATCTCCTCGCCGTTCGGGCCGCGGATTGACCCCTTCACCGGCAAGCCGGGATTTCACGAGGGCATTGACTTCGCCGCTCCGCTCGGCACGCCCATTCATGCGGTGGCCGCAGGCGTGGTGACCTGGGCCGGGCCGATGGACGGGTTCGGCAACATGGTGCAGATCAACGACGGCGAGGGCTACTCGACGCTCTACGCGCACGCCGAGAAGCTCCTGGTGCACGTGGGTGAGACCGTCACGCGCGGCAATGTGATCGCGCTCGTCGGCGACACCGGCTGGTCGACCGGCCCGCACGTGCATTTCGAAGTGATCAAGTACGGCCGCGCCATCAATCCGGCCGGCTTCATCGGCCGGGGCAGCAGGACCCTGGCGCAGGTCATCAAAGGCCATTAGCTCCCTGCCGATCCCCTCCCGGCCCGCCGCCGCGGGCCCCGTCAACGCTTGATTTTCCGCTGCGGCCACCCATTAGGAGGCGAGGGCCCGTTTGCGTAGAATAACCGGTTCCGTACCGGCGCCTCCCGGGGGGTGCCGGCACACCGACAGTGAATCAGGATCGTCAAGTTGCTCAACACCCTCAAACGTATTTTCGGCAGCCGCAACGACCGGCTCCTGCGCGGCTATGTGCGCTACGTCCGTGCCGCCAAGGGATTCGAGCCGGCACTGAAGTCTCTCGGCGACGAGCAGCTGCGGGCCAAGACCGAGGAGTTCCGCGGCCGCCTGCGCGACGGCGCGACGCTGGACGATCTGCTGCCGGAGGCCTTCGCGGTGGTGCGCGAGGCGGCCTGGCGCACGCTCAAGATGCGTCACTTCGATGTGCAGCTGATCGGCGGCATCGCTCTGCACGAGGGCAGGATCGCCGAGATGCGCACCGGCGAGGGCAAGACGCTGGTGGCGACGCTGCCGGCGTACCTCAACGCGTTGCCCGCCGAGGGCGTGCACGTGGTGACCGTCAACGAGTACCTGGCGCAGCGCGACTCGGACTGGATGGGCCCGGTGTACCGCTTCCTCGGCCTGACCGTCGGGGTGATCAAGAACTCCCAGACGCCCGAGGAGAAGCGCGCCGCGTACGCGTGCGACATCACTTACGGCACGAACAACGAGCTGGGCTTCGATTACCTGCGCGACAACCTTGCCTTCAGCCTCGAGGAGCGCGCGCAACGCAACCTCGCGTACGCCATCGTCGATGAGGTCGACTCCATTCTGATCGACGAGGCGCGCACGCCGCTCATCATCTCCGGGCCCGCCGAGGAGAGCACCGAGCTGTACCTGCGTATCAACAAGCTGGTGCCGCGCCTCACCCGCCAGGAGGTCGAGGAGGGCCCGGGCGACTTCTCCGTGGAGGAGAAGAACAAGCAGGTGCACCTCACCGAGGAGGGACACGAGCACGTCGAGCAGCTGATGCTCGAGTCGGGGCTCCTCAAGGACGGCGAGAGCCTCTACGATGCGGCCAACATCCGCCTGATGCACCACCTGAACGCCGCGCTGCGCGCCCATGCGCTCTACAAGCGCGACGTCGACTACATCGTGCGCGACGGCGAGATCATCATCGTCGATGAGTTCACCGGCCGCACCATGCCGGGGCGGCGCTGGTCGGACGGGCTGCACCAGGCGGTGGAGGCCAATGAGGGCGTGCAGGTGCGCGAGGAGAACCAGACGGTCGCCTCGATCACCTTCCAGAACTACTTCCGCCTGTACAAGAAGCTCTCTGGGATGACGGGCACCGCCGATACCGAGGCGCCGGAGTTTCTGCAGATTTACGGCCTCGAGGTGGTGGTCATTCCGACCCACAAGCCGATGATCCGCAGCGACGCGCCGGATTTCGTCTACCTGACGCAGGCCGACAAGTTCAAGGCGATCATCGAGGACATCCGCGACTGCGTCGAGCGCAAGCAGCCGGTGCTGGTCGGCACCACCTCGATCGAGACCTCCGAGTACCTCTCGGATCTGCTCACCAAACAGGACATCCCCCACCGGGTGCTCAACGCCAAGCAGCACGAGCGCGAGGCGAGCGTCGTGGCACAGGCCGGGCGGCCGGGGTCGGTGACCATCGCCACCAACATGGCCGGCCGCGGCACGGACATCGTGCTCGGCGGCAGCCTCGATGCCGAGCTCGCCGCTCTCGATCCGGCCAACGAGCCCGGGCGCGAGAGCGTGCGCATCGAGTGGCAGGGGCGGCACGAGCAGACGCTCGCGGCCGGCGGGCTGCACATCATCGGCACCGAGCGGCACGAGTCGCGCCGCATCGACAATCAGCTGCGCGGCCGCTCCGGCCGCCAGGGCGACCCGGGATCGAGCCGCTTCTATCTGTCGATGGAAGACAACCTGATGCGCATCTTCGGTGACCCGACGCGCACCCAGCGGCTCTTGAAGATGGCCGGCATGAAGGAAGGGGAGGTCATCGAGAGCGGCATGCTCAGCAAGCAGATCGAGAAGGCGCAGCGCAAGGTCGAGGCGCACAACTTCGATATCCGCAAGCAGCTGCTGCTGTTCGATGACGTGGCCAACGACCAGCGCAAGGTGGTCTATCAGCAGCGCACCGAGATCATGGCCACGGAGGACGTCTCGGCGGCCATCCACGGCATTCTCGCCGAGGCGATCGGCACGCTGGTCGATCAGTTTCTGCCCAAGCACGCCATGGCCGCCGACTGGGATCTCGAGGGACTCGCCGAGGCGGTGAGACGGGATTTCAACGTCGCGGTGGATCCGAAGGGCTGGCTCGAGGCCGAGCCGGACATGGAGGAAGCGGTGCTGCGCGAGCGGCTGGTGAGCGCCGTGGACGAGGCCTACAACGCCAAGTCGGCGCGCCTCGAGTCCTCGCTGATACGGCATATCGAAAAGGACGTGATGCTGCGCACGCTCGACATGCACTGGCGCGATCATCTGGCGGCCATGGACTACCTGCGCCAGGGCATCCATCTGCGCGGCTACGCGCAGCAGGACTACCGCACCGAGTACAAGCGCGAGGCGTTCCAGATGTTCAGCGCCATGCAAGATGAAGTGAAGTTCGAGAC
>JAKCEJ010000234.1 GCA_021838065.1 Pseudomonadota bacterium | reverse complement strand
CGAAATCGACGCGGCGAGCCCGGCTCCGCTGCTGGCCGGATCGTTCACCAAGGCCTATCAGTACACCGGGACGCGTGACTATCTGGACCTGAACGCGAGCTACATGGTGTACAAGGGCATTCAGGTTATGGTCGGTGTGAACAACGTGTTCGACAAGGATCCGCCGATTCTGCCGACCACGTCCATCGGGTCGGCCTTCTTCAACGGCAACACCTATCCGCAGGTGTACGACACGTTGGGGCGCTACATGTTCCTGAACATCAAGGCGGATTTCTAATCTCCGCCCGAACGTTCGGCGAAAGCTGACGATCTGTGCCCCCCGCGACGCAAGTCGCGGGGGGCATTTTTATGTTCGGTGCGTTGCCGGCAATCGATCCGGCCTCGGCTGACGATGACGTGCAGCGAGCTGGCCGCAGGAAGGAACGCTCCGTCTGGCCCGATGGGCGGGCGGCATCAGGATCGCCGCGTCTGCCACAGGCCCCATTAGCGGGGCGAGATCTACCGCGGTTCGATGCCGTGGCTTTTCAACGGCGTGCCGACCGGTTCGCGGCGGTTGCAGTCATCGGGGCGCCGCACTGTCCTGCGGCGGGCTGCGAACGGCCGCAACCTGTTTGCGCCGAGGATGGACCACCGGCACGGGAACGTTGCCGTGCGGGGCCGCCCCAGTGTGCCGCGGCGATGCCGGACGCGGGGCGTGCAGGGGACTCTCGTGCCGGCAGAGGACGAGCCGGGTGCGGACGCGGGCCGCTGCGCGGCGGTCCGGGACATCAATGCTATCCTCGCTTGCACTTCGACAGGCATTAAGGTCGATTCATGCCCCAGATTCCTGCGCCAACCGTTGATTTCGATCGTCTGCAGCGTGCGCTCGCACGGGTGAGGGACCTGAGGCTCGCGGGGCAGGGGGGACAGGCCTTACAGCAGCTGCAGCAGCTCGAGAACGATTACCCGAAATCGGGACTGCTCTGGCAAGAGCGCGCTCTCGCTCTGCGGGCGCGGGGTGAGGAACCGGCTGCCGTAGCGGCGTTTTCTCGCGCTGTGGAACTCAATGACACGCTAGGGGAGAGTTGGCAGGCCGTGCTCGCCTCAGCGCGAACGGCGGGGCGGCGAGCCGAGGCGGAGCGCGCCGCGGCGGCGCTCTCCAAGCTGCAGCGGCTGCCGGCGCAGCTGCGCGACGGTTCATCGCGGCTGAGCGAAGGGGATCTGGACGGGGCCGAAAGTGCCATTCGGGCCTATCTCACGCGGCACGGCCCTCATCTCGACGGCATGCGGCTGCTTGCCCAGATCTGCATCGACCGCGCGGTGTATGACGATGCCGAGCTGCTGCTCGAAGCGGTGCTCGAGCGCAATCCGGAGTGCCACGACGCGCGCCATGAACTGACAGTCGTGTTGATTCAGCGGCACCGCTACTGGCCGGCTCAGCTGCATGCAAGGCAACTGCTCGAGATCAATCCCACCGGGCGGGGCGCCAAACTGCTCTATGCCAAGGCCTGTGACGGTCTAGGTCAGTTCGAAGAGGCCCTGCGCCTCTACCGGGAACTGCTTGCCGAGACGCCCGGCGACGTCGAGCTTGAATTTGCGATCGCCAATGCCTTGCGCAATCAGGGCAAATCGGCGGAGGCGATCGCCAGCTTCCAGAAACTCCTCCAGTATCCCGACGCGGCTGCCGGAGGATACGCAGCTCTCGCCAACATGAAGACGTACAGGTTCAGCGATGCGGAACTCCTCGCAATGCGGGAGCTCGAGTCGCGCGCGGCGAAGCCGGTCCTTCGCTACCCGGTCGCCTTTGCTCTGGGCAAGGCGCTGGAAGACCGTCAACAGTTCAAGGAGTCATTCCAATACTACGCTCGCGGCAACTTGCTGAAGCGATCGGAGCTGAGCTACAGCGCAGAGACGACCGAGCGCAATCTGTTGCTGCGCGAAGAGGTGATGACGGCGCAATTCCTCGCGCGCCGCGCGGGCGCGGGTTGTCCGAGTACGGCCCCGATATTCATCGTGGGACTGCCACGGTCCGGCTCGACGCTCATCGAGCAAATTCTGGCATCACACTCTCAGGTGGACGGAACGCTCGAGCTGCCTGAGATCCCGCGGCTGGTCAAGCAATTCAGGACCCGCCGCCCCGAGGAGCCTCCCCGCTACCCGGCGATACTCGCGGAGCTGAGCGAGCAAGAGCTGCGCCGTCTCGGGGAAATTTACCTCGAGGAGACGCGTGTCTACCGTCAAGGCGCTCCTTTCTTCATCGACAAGCTGCCGGCCAATTTTCAGGAAATCGGATTTATCCATCTGATCCTGCCCAATGCAAAAATCATCGATGCGCGCCGCGACGCGATGGCCTGCTGCTTCAGCAACTACCAACAGCTCTACGCCAGCGGGCAAGACTTCAGCTACGACCTGACCGAGATGGGCCGCTATTACCGCGGTTATGCTCGCTTGATGGATCACTGGGACCGCGTGCTGCCGGGCAAGGTGCTGCACATTCGCCATGCCGACATGGTCAATGATTTCGAGGCCACGGTGCGGCGCATACTCACGCACTGCAACTTGCCGTTCGAGTCGGCTTGTCTGGAGTTCTACAAGACCGAGCGCAGCGTGCGCACGGTCAGCTCCGAGCAGGTTCGCCAGCCGATTAATACAGCAGGCATCGATCGCTGGCATCACTACGAGCCGTGGCTGGGAGCGCTGAAGGATGCGCTGGGGCCGCTGTCGGTCGATCCCTGATGCGCCCGCCCGCCCTTGGGGCTTGCGATCCTGCGGGTTCGTCCCATTACTCGACTCACGTTGGGCAGTCTTCTGCCGTCTACAGGGCGAGGGTGCGCTCGATCAACGGGTGTCGTCCGGCAGACTCGGCGAGCCAAGCCATGCCGCGTTGAATCTCCCGGACGTGCTCCTGCCCGGCATGGGCGAGCACCTGGTGGCGCAGCTCGCGGTCATAGGCATGCTCGGGCGCCTTGGAATACTGGTGCATCAGCGGTCCGGACAGGGCGCTCGCCAGGGTGGGCGCATGCGGCCTTGCCCCCAGTGCGGCAAATCCTGCGGACAGGACGGGCAGCGGATCGAGCAGGAAACGCTCGAAGTCGAGCCATCCGACACGCGTCGGGTATTTGTCGGCTGCTTGACGCAGGGCGCTCGCCTCGCACAGCCAGCTCATCGCGATGCTTTCGCCTTCACAGGCCGGTGTCCGAACGTTGACTGCGCCGACGCGGCGCCGCAAGCGCTCGAGCCGTGACGGGGCGAGCGCCTGCGATTCGGCCCGCGAGTTGGAGCCTGCAAGAATCGCACGAAGATACGTCTGTGCCGCCGTGAAGACGAGCAGGGCGCGTGAATCCGGAGTGCTCGCGAGCAGTGTTTCTGCCAGCTCGCTCACAAAGCTCGTTGCCTTGATCAGCGCACGCTGCTCGGCATGCCACGTCCGCGAGAGCAGCCCGATAAGCGCCGAGACGGTCAGGTGCGTGGGCGGCTGGCCCGTTGCAGCCTGCCTCAGCAGGGCAGGCTCACGGACGCAGAACCATCCCGGGTCCTCGCCTATCAGGCGCGAGATGAGCGTCGAGCCAACATGGCCGATGTGGAAGATGTAACACGCGCTCGGCGGGCAGTGCGCGGCGGCATTGGACAGCTCGGCCGCCGTACAGCGTCCGCGCGGTTTGTCCGTCTGGAAGAGACGTTGGTCGAGAAAGCTCGCCGAGCGGTAGCCCGCCTCCTCCAGCCGTACGAGCCGGACCATATCGCTCCTCGGAACGTCCACCGGGAGCCAAGCAGGCGAGCTTGCGATCTGCTCGGCGCTGACGAGAGGCGCTGCCGGTGCGCTCTGCTTTGGCGGGCCCTGCGGAGGGTGCAGGTTGGTTGGCATGCGTGACCGCAATGTGCTTTAGAGGAACGTCCAGACGACGCCGATGGAGATTACATCCGGGTGGCGGCCGAGAGCGGTGAATCGCTCGTACTCCGCCCGCATTCCCCAGTCGCCGAGCTGCCACTGCGCACCGGCTCCGAGCGCGAGACCCGTGGTGGTGGTGTGCAGGCTGAGAGACTCGGGCGAGCACGGGCTGGCGCTAGCGGGAAGTGCAAGGGCGCACGCGCTTTGCGGTGTAAATTGCGCGCCCAGGTCAGAGCTCAACCGATCCACCCCGGCTTTCAAATAGACATCGATGACAGGCACCGGAAGGTAGAGCAGCGCGAAGGCCGCTTCGCCCTTCTGCCCCAGGCGGGCGCCGCTGACGATCCCCGGGTTGCCGGCGAGGGGATATGGGTTCGAGACGCCGCCGCTGCCGAGATCGAAATAGTCGATCTCGGCGCCGAGAAAATGCAGGCCGCGCAAGCCCAGTGTGAACTGATAGCCCGAATCGGACCGATCGAAGGCGTTCAGCGGGCCACTGCCGCTGAACGGAATGGGGTTGTTGTCCTTGCCGCGCAGGTTCGAGCGCAGGTAGGAGGCTCCCGCATAAACGTTGAACAGATTGCTCGCGCAGGCCTGTGGTGAGCCGGCTCCGATTGGTCCGATGAGCATAGCCGCCAAAGTAGCGAGCGACACCGGGCTCGGGAAGGCACCTCTTGTCATGATCATCCTCCTGCGGTCACGGGACGTAGGAGGGTCTGCGGTGCGCACGGCAGCAGAGCAATTGCTGAGCGCCCGAGGTGAGCGAGACGCCCAGCCTCAGCGGGGTTGGGCGGCGGGTGAGCGTCGTGGCCCGCAGGTTGCCGCGCGCCGGTCGGTGCATCACTCACCGGCGAGTCGCCGGTAGATTTGTAGGTACTGCCCGCTCTGGCGTGTCCAGGAGAAGTCCTTCGCCATGCCGTTGCGCACGATCTGCCGCCACAGAGGTCCCTGCGCGTACCAGTCGAGCGCAGTGTTCAGTGCCCAGTCCAGAGCAGGGGGATCGAAGTCGTTGAACACGACGCCGGTGCCGGTTCCCGTCGCCGGATCGAAATGCTGTACCGAGTCGGCCAGTCCCCCGGTGCGTCGTACCACCGGCACA
>JAKCEJ010000233.1 GCA_021838065.1 Pseudomonadota bacterium | reverse complement strand
GCGGCACCGGCACCGATCAGGGTGTCTCGATCAGCAGCACCACCGCCTGCGCGGCGAGGCCTTCGGCACGCCCGGGAAAGCCGAGCCTCTCGGTGGTGGTTGCCTTGACGTTGACCGCCTGCTCGGGCACCTCGAGCAGCTCGGCGATGCGCGCGCGGATCGCATCGCGGTAGGGGCCGACCTTGGGCCGCTCGGCGATGAGGGTCACATCGGCGTTGCCCACGCGCAGACCCCGCTCGCGCAGCATCGCGAGCACCGCCTGCACGAAGCGGGCGCTGTCGGCGCCTTTCCAGCGCGGATCGGTGTCGCGGAAATGCTGCCCGATGTCGCCGAGCCCGGCGGCCCCGAGCAGCGCATCGGTGAGCGCATGCAACAGCACATCGCCGTCGGAGTGCGCGAGCACGCCGTGGGTGTGCGGCACGCGCACCCCGCCGAGCATGACGTGCTCGCCGGGGCCGAACGCATGCACATCGAAACCCGAACCCACTCTCATGCGAGCGCCTCCAACAGTGCCGCGGCGAGCGTCAGGTCCGCCGCGCTGGTGATCTTCAGATTCGCCGCCGAGGCGGCAACGAGCGCGGGCCGCTTGCCGAGCCACTCCACCGCCTGCGCCTCGTCGGTCGGGGTGCGGCCCGCCGCGTGCGCCTGCTCGAGCGCCGCGCAGAGCAGCCCGTAGCGGAACATCTGCGGCGTGAGCGCCCGCCACAGACCGGTGCGGTCCACGGTTTCGGCCACGCAGCCGGCCGCATCGGCGCGCTTGAGGGTATCGGCCGCCGGCGTCGCGAGCAGCCCGCCGACCGGATGGCCGGCGAGCTCCACGACCAGCCGCTCGAGATCCGCATCCGGCAGGCACGGTCGCGCCGCATCGTGCACCAGCACCCAGTCCTCGGCCTGAGCGCGCGGCGCGAGCGCCGCGAGCGCGTTGCGCACCGAGTGGCTGCGCTCCGAGCCGCCGGGTGCGGTGAGCACCCGCGGCGGGGCAATCTCGCGCCAGTACGGATCATCGGCCGCGAGCGCCACCGTCACCCCGGCGCAGCGCGCATCGCGCAGAAACGGCGCCAGCGCCCATTCGATGACGGTGCGCCCGCGCAGCGGCGCGTACTGCTTGGGGCGCTCGGCCCCGAACCGGCGGCCGATGCCGGCGGCGGGCATCACGAGCCAGTAGTGCATGGGTCAGCGGGGGGCGGCCGGCGGAAAGCGCGGCGGCTCGACGACCATGTAGAAGGTCTCGCGCGGGCCGATCATGCCGAGCTCGCTGCGCGCCCGCTCCTCGATGGCGCCGGTGCCGGTCTTCAGGTCCGCCACGTCCGCCGCGAGACGCGCGTTGCGCCGCGTGAGGCGTGCGTTGAGCTTCTCCTGCGCGGCCACGGCGCGCTCGAGCCGGTACACCGGGCGCACCCCGTCATTGGAGATCCAGATGCGATACTGCAGCAGCACCAGGGCGGCGATCAGGGCGGCGGCGAGTAGTTTCATGCGCGTGGGTCGTTGGGCGCGGACGGCGTGCGCGCTCGGCGCCCTTGACGGACACCCGATCCGATCATCTGGCGGGCCTCGCGCACGGCGAGAGCTTACGAGTCCGCGGCCCGCGGATCAAATCTTCACCGCAAAGGCATCCCGGCCCGCATAGCGCACCTTGCCGAGCTCGGCCTCGATGCGCAGCAGCTGGTTGTACTTGGCGATGCGGTCGGAGCGCGACAGCGAGCCGGTCTTGATCTGCGTCGCGGCGCTCGCCACGGCCAGATCCGCAATCGTCGTATCCTCGGTCTCGCCCGAGCGGTGCGACACCACCGCGGCGTAGTGCGCCTCATCGGCCATGTCGATCGCCGCAAGCGTCTCGGTGAGGGTGCCGATCTGGTTCGGCTTGACGAGCACGGCGTTGGCCACGTGCTTCTCGATGCCCTCGCGCAGGATCCGGGTGTTCGTGACGAACACATCGTCCCCGACCAGCTGGTAGCGCTCGCCGAGGGCGCGCGTCAGCTGTCCCCAGCCGTCCCAGTCGTCCTCGGCCATGCCGTCCTCGATGCTGACGATGGGATAGCGGTGCGCGAGATCGGCGAGGTAGCGCGTGAATTCGCCGCTCGAGAAGCGCCGCCCGTCGGCCTTCAGCTCATAGCTGCCGCCGCGGTAGAACTCGGAGCTCGCCGCGTCGAGGCCGAGGTAGATGTCCCGGCCCGGTGCGTAGCCGGCCCTCTCGATCGCCTGCAGGATCACCTCCAGCGCCTCGGAGTTCGAGCCGAGGTTCGGCGCGAAGCCCCCCTCGTCCCCGACCGAGGTGGCGAGGTCGCGCTCGTTGAGCAGCTTCTTCAGCGCGTGGAACACCTCCGCGCCGTAGCGCAGCGCCTCGCGGAAGCTCGGCGCGCCGACCGGCAGGATCATGAACTCCTGGATGTCGAGGCTGTTGTTGGCATGCGCACCGCCGTTGATGATGTTCATCATCGGCACCGGCATGACCGGCTCGCGCCCGGCGCAGAGCGTCTCGCCGAGATAGCGGTACAGCGGCAGCCCCGCATCGAGCGCGGCGGCGTGCGCGCTCGCGAGCGAGACCGCGAGAATGGCGTTCGCCCCGAGCCGGCCCTTGTTCTCGGTGCCGTCGAGCCCGATCATCCGCTCATCGAGCGCGGCCTGCTCGCGCGGATCGGCGCCGAGGACGGCCTGGCGCAGAGCGGTGTTGACGTGCTCGACCGCTTTGAGCACCCCTTTGCCGAGATAGCGCTTCTTGTCGCCGTCGCGCAGCTCCACCGCTTCGCGCGTGCCGGTCGAGGCGCCCGACGGCACCGCCGCGCGCCCGAGCGCGCCGGAATCCAGGATCACGTCGCACTCGACGGTGGGATTGCCGCGGGAATCCAGGATCTCACGGCCGCGGACCTCGGCGATTCGGCTCATCGATTACTTCCTTTCTTCTTGCGTCAGTACAGACTCTTCGAACGGCCGCGCCTTCGCGGCCGCATCCAGGGCTTTGAGGGTCGCGAGCAGCGGCTCGATGCGCTCGAGCGGCCAGGCGTTGGGACCGTCGGAGAGCGCGCGCGCCGGGTCCGGATGCGTCTCCATGAAGACGCCGGCGATCCCGGCGGCCACCGCCGCGCGCGCCAGCACCGGCACGAACGCGCGCTCACCGCCGGAGCTCTCCCCGCGCCCGCCGGGCAGCTGCACCGAGTGCGTGGCATCGAAGATGACCGGGCAGCCGCACTCGCGCAGGATCGCGAGCGAGCGCATGTCGGCGACCAGGTTGTTGTAGCCGAAGGTGAAGCCGCGCTCGCACACCAGAATGTCCTCGTTGCCGGTGGAGCGCGCCTTCTCGACGACGTTGCGCATCTCCCAGGGCGAGAGAAACTGCCCCTTCTTGATGTTGACCGGCTTGCCGCAGGCGGCGACACTCAGGATGAAATTGGTCTGGCGGCACAGGAACGCCGGGGTCTGCAGCACATCGACCACCGCGGCGACCTCCGCGAGCGGGGTGTCCTCGTGCACGTCGGTGAGCACCGGGACGTGCAAGGCGCGTCGCACCCCCTCGAGCGCCTTCAGGCCGCGCTCCAGGCCCGGGCCGCGGAAGCTCTTGCCCGAGGAGCGGTTCGCCTTGTCGAAGGACGACTTGAACACGAACGGCAGCGCAAGCCGCGTGGTGATCTCCTTCAGCCGCCCGGCCACCTCCTGCACAAGCGTCTCGCTTTCGATCACGCAGGGTCCGGCAATGATGAGCAGCGGCTGATCGATCCCGATTTGCGCACCGGCGAGCTGCATGTCCCTCTCAGGCGAGCGCCGCCTGCGGCAGGTGCGCAGTGCGCTGGGCGCGCGCGGCGCGGATGAACCCGGTGAACAGCGGATGCCCGTCGCGCGGCGTGGAGGTGAATTCGGGATGAAACTGCGTCGCCATGAACCACGGATGGTTCGCCAGCTCGATCACCTCGACGAGCCCGTCGCGCGAGAACCCGGAGAAGCGCAGCCCCGCCTCGCGATAGCGCTCGAGGAAGTTGTTGTTGAACTCGTAGCGGTGGCGGTGGCGCTCGAGGATGACGTCCTTGCCGTAGATGTCGTGCGCGCGCGTGCCGGCCCCGAGCAGCACCTCCTGCGCCCCGAGGCGCATGGTGCCGCCCTTGGCGGAGGCCTCATCGCGCATCTGCACCCCACGCGCCTGGTCCTGCCACTCGCTGATCAGCGCAATCACCGGATGCGGGGTCGCGCGGTTGAACTCGGTGCTGTTCGCGCCGGTGAGCCCGAGCACGTGCCGGCCGAACTCCACGATCGCCACCTGCATGCCGAGGCAGATACCGAGGTACGGCACCCCGTGCTCGCGCGCGTAGCGCACCGAGAGGATCTTGCCCTCGATGCCGCGCTCGCCGAACCCGCCCGGCACCAGGATCGCATCCATCCCCTTCAGCGCGTGCGTGCCCTGGCTCTCGATGTCGGTCGACTCGATGTAGTGGATGTTGATGCGGGTACGGCTCTTCAAGCCGCCGTGCATCAGCGCCTCGTGCAGCGACAGGTACGAGTCGCGGATCTGCACGTACTTGCCGACCATGGCGATGTCCACCTGGCCGTCGGGGTTGGCCTTGGCGCTGACCACCTGGCGCCAGTCGACGAGGTCGGTGGCCGGCACCTCGAGCCCGAGCTTGCCGACCACGATGTCATCGAGCCCCTGCTCGTGCAGCAGGATCGGAATCTGATAAATGTCGTCCGCATCGACAGCGGAGATGACCGCGCGCTCCTCGACGTTGGTGAACAGCGCGATCTTGCGCCGCTGTTCCTCCGGCAGCGGCTGCTTGCAGCGGCACAGCAGCACATCGGGCTGGATGCCGATGCCGCGCAGCTCCTTGACCGAATGCTGGGTCGGCTTGGTCTTGATCTCCCCCGAGCCGCCGACGGTGGGCACCAGCGTCAGGTGCATGTAGACGCAGCGGCTGCGACCGAGTTCGACGCCGAGCTGGCGGATCGCCTCGAGGAACGGCAGCGACTCGATGTCGCCCACCGTGCC
>JAKCEJ010000232.1 GCA_021838065.1 Pseudomonadota bacterium | reverse complement strand
ATTGAGGCCGTCGAAGAACTGGTACGCCGCCGCGAGCCACAGCAGCCCGATGCCGAGGCGCGCCGCCGCGGCCGCGCTCGGATCACGGGCCGCGGCGAACAGCGGCAGCAGCCAGGGACCCGCCGCGGCGAGCGCGAGGCCGATGCCGCCCATCACCAGCGCCGCGAGCAGGATCACCCGCGTACCCAGACGCAGCGCCCAAGCCCGATCGCCGGCGCCGATCGACTGGCCGACCAGCGTCGCCGCGGCGGTGGCGATACCGATCCCGGGCATGTAGGCCATGGAGGTGAGCACCGTGACCATCTGTGTCGCGGCGCCCGCCACCATGCCGTAGCGCACCTGCATCATCTGAAACACGGAAAAGCCGAGGACATCCGCCGCCGGCATCAGCCCCATCGGAAATCCGAGACGGAGCTGGCGGCGCACGTGGTGCCACAGCGGCCGCCAGGTCAGATGCGAGTTGAATGCAATGCGGATCGGCGCGCGCAGAAACAGAGCGAAGCCGAGCAGGAAGCCCACCGCCTGCGCCACGTTGCTCGCCCAGGCCGATCCGGCCACCCCCCAGCCGAAGTGGAAGATGAACAGCTCGTTGAAGATCCCATTGGCAATCGCCGCGGCCGCGGCCACCAGGAAACTCACGCGCGGGCGGCCGATGCCGTTGAAGAAGCCCATCATCGCCCAGGCGGCCACCGCGAACGATGCGCCGCCGATGCGCGGCAGCCAGAATTGCCCGGCGAGCTGCGCGATGCGCGGCGCGAAGCCGAACGGCATGAGGATCCAGCGTCCGGCGAGCCCCAGCGCGATGCACACCGGGGCGATCCACAGTGTCACCCACAGTGCCGTCCATGTGGCCTGCGCGGCCCGCCGGAAGCGGCGAGCGCCATGCGCGTGCGAGGCAAGCGTCTGCACCGCCATGCTGCAGCCACCCAGCACGAACAGCACCCCGAGAATCAGCCACTGCACCGCGCCAACAGCGGCGAGCGCCGCGGTGGAGATGTGCCCGATGAACCACATGTCGGTGAGATTGAGGACCACCTGCACCGCGCTGTTGGCCATCAGCGGCAGGGCCAGCGCCCAGACGGCGCGCAGGTCGATGTGCGCTCGGCCGTCGGCGTCGAGGCGCTGCGCCGGCAGGCGCGGCGGATGTCGGGCCAGGGGGGGAGCGATATCCATGCCGGGGCTCGCTGGGGCGGGCACGCATTTTGGCATAACACTCTTTACGGGGCGGGCCGGGCGGTGCACCGTATCGCACATGGCTGCTCGTCAGAAAACCGCAGCGCCGCGTGCCCGGGCGGCGCGCCGCGCCAAACGCCCCGCCCGCCGCTCCCGGGGTACGCTCGCGCCCGGTGCGCGCACGCAGGGCCTCACAGCGACTGAAACGGCGCTGACCCTGGAGAGCCCCGAGGTGGCCGCGCTGGTCAGCGAAGTGCGCGAGGCGGGAGGAGCGCCGCTCGGCGCCTACCGGGAGCCCCTGAACGGCGGCCCTCTGCTGCTGGCCACCGTGCCGCTCGCGGCGCTGCAGCCGACCCCGTTCCAACGCGACCTGTCCCCGACCCACACGCAGCGCCTGGCGCAGCGCATCGGGGAGACCGGCGCGTTCCTGGATCCGCTGATCGTCGTGCGCGGCGAGGACGGACGGTTGTGGACGCCGAACGGCCGGCACCGGCTGGCGGCGGCCAAGGTGCTCGGTCTGCGCCAGATCACCGCGCTCATCTGTCCGGACCCGGCGCTCGCCTACCGCATCCTCGCCCTGAACACCGAGAAGGCGCACAACCTGCGCGATCGAAGCCTCGAGGTGATCCGCATGGCGCGCACCCTGGCGCGCGAGCGCGGGCGGTTGAGCGAGCGGACCTGGGCCGAGCAGTTCGAGGCGCCCGAGCTGCTCACCCTCGGCCTGCTGTACGAGGCCTCCGGGCGATTTGCCGGCGGCGCCTACAGCGCCTTCCTGCGCAAGGTGGACCGCTTCAGCGATCAGCCGCTCGCCAAGAGCCTCAGCCAGCGGCAGGATTACGCCGCGCGCCTGCTCGGCATCGACGCCGAGGTCAAACGCATCGTCGCGGGCCTGCAGGAGCGCGGCTTTCGCTCCCCGTACCTGCGCAACTACGTCGTCGCCCGCATCAACCCCGTACGCTGGCTGAAGCCGCGCAAGGCGAGCGCCGCACCGCTGATGCCCATGGGTCAGGCGCTGACGCGCATGGCCGCCGCCGCCCGTGCCTTCAAGCTGGAGTCGGTCTCACACCGGGAGCTCGCCTGGGTGGCCGTCGGAGCGAGCGCCGAGGAGTAAGACCCTCGGGCGCCGGGTGCCCCTACCGCAGGTGCGCTGCGTGCGCGAGCCACTCGGCCGCCTGGCGCGGGGAGCGCTTGTGTCGCGGGCGATCCACCATGTCGTTGGCCCGGCGCATCAGGGCGATCGGGATGGCCCCGATCAGCGGCTCGAGCGCGCGGCGCAGCACAGGATCATGCGCGCGATGCGGCGAGAGCAGCAGCACCGCATCGTACGGGGGGATGACGTGCAGCGGATCCTGCAGCACCACCAGGTGATCGGCGGCGATGCGCCCGTCGCTCGAGAACGCCGCAATGACATCGACCTCGCGGCTCATGAGCGCGTGGTACATGAAGGTCGGCTCATATTGACGCAGCACCCGAAAGTGCAGCCCATAGCGGCGCTCGAGCGCCTTCCATACCGGGCGCGCGAAGAACTCCAGGTCGCCGCCGAGGGCGAGGCGCGGCGCGGCGCGCGCCAGCTGGGCGATGGTGTGTATGCCGAGCGCATCGGCCTCACCGCGCCGCATCGCCAGCACGTAGGCGTTCTCGTAGCCGAGGGCGCCCAGCAGCTCGACGCCGTAGCGACGGCGCAGCGACGCGCGCAGCTCGCGCAGCATCCGCTGCCGCGAGGGCCTGCTGGTCCGGTGCAGGACGTCGTTCCACAGCGTACCGCTGTAATCGACGTACACGTCGAGTTCGTTCCCCGCGAGCGCCTGAAAGGCGAGGCTCGACCCCAGGCCGGTGCGCTCGGTCACCGGATGGCCCGTGGCGCGGATGCGCCGCGCGATCAGCGAGGCGAGAATGTACTGCTCGGAGAAGTTCTTCGCCCCGACGACATAACCGCCGCGCTGCGCCGCGTGCAGCGGCGCGGCGGCCGCCCCCACTCCCGCGAGCAGCGCCGCAAGGCCCAGCCAGACGAGCGCGGGGCGCCGCCGCGCGAGGCCGAGCTCGATCAGCGAGAGCAGCTGGTCGGTCGCAAGCGCCAGCGCCACCGCCGCGCCGCAGCCGAACAGCACCCACACCCAGTCCTCCATCTGCAATCCGGTGAAGATGTAGTTGCCGAGACTGGTCTGCCCAACGGGGGTCGCGAGCGTCGCCGTGCCGATCACCCAGACCGCCGAGGTGCGCACGCCGGCCATCAGCATCGGCGCGGCCAGCGGCAGCTCCACGCGCAGCAGGCGCTGGTGGCTCGTCATGCCGACGCCGCGCGCGGCCTGCAGGATCGCCGGGTCCAGGTTAAGAATGGCGGTGATGCCGTTGCGCAGGATCGGCAGGATCGAGTAGAGCGTCAGCGCCAGCAGCGAGGGCAGAAATCCGAGCGCCGGGAGGCGCCATCCGACCAGGCGATGCGTGAGCGCGGACAGGCCGAGCAGCAGCGGGTAGAAGAGCGCGAGCAGCGCGATGCCCGGCACCGTCTGGATGAGACTCGCCGCCGCGAGCACCGGCCAGCGCACGTGCGCGCTGCGCCGCGCGGCGATGAGCAGCGGCAGGCTGACCGCGACGCCGAGCGCGAGGGCCGCGGCGCTGAGCAGCACGTGATCACCCAGATACTGCGGCAGGACGCGCAACGCCGAGTGCAGGCGCGAGTTCACGCACCGCGCTCCTCGAGCAGGGCCCGCACGCGCGCCGCCTGGCGCCGCGGCATGTCCATCAGCGTGCGCACCGCCGGATCGTCATGACCGCAAAGCAGCGCGTGCGGCTCGCCGTCGGCGACGATCCGCCCGTGGCGCATCACCACGATCCGGTCGGCGAGCAGCACCGCTTCGAGAATGTCGTGCGTCACCATGACGGTGGTGAGGCGCATGCTCTCGTGCAGCCGCCGGCACTCGCTGCCGAGCGCCTCGCGCGTCACCGGGTCGAGCGCGCCGAAGGGCTCATCCATCAGCAGGATGCTCGGCCGGGCTGCGAGCGCGCGCGCGATGCCAACCCGCTGACGCTGGCCACCGGAGAGCTCGGCGGGCCGCCGTGTCAGGTACGCGCGGGGCAGCGACACCAGATCGATCAGCTCCTCGACGCGCAAGCGAATAGCCTGCTCCGGCCAGCCGATGAGCCGGGGCGTGATGCCGACGTTCTCCGCGACGCTCATGTGCGGAAACAGCCCGATGCCCTGGAACACGTAGCCGATGCGCCGGCGCAGGCTGTGCGCCGGGGTCGCGTGCACCGGCTCGCCGTCGATGAACACCTCGCCGCCCTCGGGCTCGATCAGGCGATTGATGGTCTTCAGCAGCGTGGTCTTGCCCGAGCCGGAGTCGCCGACCACGGCGAGGAAGGTTTCGGAGGGCACCTCGAGAGTGATTTCCCGGACCGCGTAGGTCGCGCCCCCGTCGAAGGACTTCGAGACGCCCTGCAGCGCGATCACGAGGGCACGCGCAACACCTGCGCATCGGCGCCGCGCCCGACACGCACGTAGCGCGTGCCGACGGTCCGGTTGCGGCCGCTCACCACCGTCACGATCCTGCCGAGCGGCGCGGCGAGCACATCCTCGCGCGGCCGCGACACGAACAGCTCCGCCTGGAAGCGTCCCTCGGCCTCGAGCCCGTTGATATCGATGCCGAGCTTCTCCAGCGTCGCCAGGCAGTTGCCGAATTCCGTCAGGTCGCGGAAGCGCCGCTGCACGAAGGTCGCGCCGGCGAGCTTCTCGGTCACGAGGCCCCACTCGGCGAGCGTCGCGGCGATGGCCTCGTAGGGAAACATGCGCAGCACGAACGACACGACCCACGGCGGCCGCTCGGTC
>JAKCEJ010000231.1 GCA_021838065.1 Pseudomonadota bacterium | reverse complement strand
GTTTCCGGCCGCCGACGGCTGCACTCTGGCGGCCGGATGTCGGCGGCGCCTATACGCACTTTCCCGAAGGATCGGTAGTGCTACGGATGGACGCATCAGGGGGTGCGGCGCAAGGTGCCCGTGTTGGAGGTTATCGGGCAACATTAGTTATGGGTGCGCCATGAGTTATAGCTTTAAAGCCACTGGTGGATGGGCTACGCGCTGGCGGAGTCGGGTGCTTGTGGGCCTTGCGGTGCTGCTGCCGTTTGTGCTTGCGCTGAGCGGGTGCGAGACGCTGCGCGTGGGCAGCGACTATGATCGGGCGGCGAGCTTTGCGAACTACCATACGTTCACCTGGCTGCCGCGGCAGCAGTCCACCTACGTCAATCCGATGGTGATCGAGCAAGCCAAGGATGCGATTCTCGCGGGCCTCGAGCAGAAGGGGTACCGCTATGTGAGCGATCCGGCAGAGGCGGATTTCGCCGTGGATTTCACGCTTGGCTCGCACGAGCGCGTGGACGTCCAGACTTACCCGCAACCCTATACATGGCCCTGGTACGGTTATGGCCGCTACTGGTGGGGATATCCATACTGGGGAAGCGGAATCGATGTCACGCGCTATCGTGAGGGGACACTCGCGATCGACGTGTTCGACGCCAAGACACACCGGCCGGTCTGGCACGGCTGGGCAAAGAAGCCGCTGTCGCACGAAGATATCGCACATTCGAGCGAGTCGATTCGCAAGGCGGTCGATGCGGTGCTCGCGAAGTTTCCGCCCGGCTGAGTCGTCGCTGGGTTGATTCGGTAGCTGGCTGACCTCGCGGGCCGTTCGGCCCGCGAGGGGCTACTGATTCACCGACACTCGGGCGTTCGGCGCAAGATCGTTCGGCGGATGCGTGATCACCCGCTCGCCGACTGTGAGTCCGGAGAGAATTTCAGCCGCCTCGTCGTTGTAGTGTCCGATGCGGATGTGCCGCAGCCGGGCGCGTTTGCCGTCGAGTACGTAGGCGCACCACTCGCTTGCGCAGCGGAAGACCGCGGACAGCGGTGCCTGCAGCACCCGCGGCGAGCTCCAGAGGATGATGCGGGCCTCGACTCGGTAGCCGTCGCCAAGCGCACCGGGCGGGTCGACGAAATCGAGGATCACGTTGGTGCGCTTCTCCTCCACGCCGAGCGCCGAGATCTTGGTGAACGCATACGGCTCGACTTGGCGCACCCGCGCGCGCAGCGGATGATCCCCGCCCCAATCGAGCAGTTCGGCGGGCATTCCCGGCGCAACGCGCACCGCCTGGGTCGAGAGCATTTCCATGACGACCTCCAGATGCGCCAGATCACCGATGATCATGATGGGTGCGCCGGAGGCGATCACTCGCTCGCTCGGCTCCAGGACGCGCAGCACACGTCCCGAGGCGGGCGCTCGCACTGTCAGGGTACTCGTGCCGCCCGGTCCGACCGCGCGGATTGCGGCGAGCGCGGCCTGCGCGCCGCGCAGCTGTGCCGCGGCGGCCGCAACCCGGTGGCGTGCGGCCGACACTTCCATCTGCAGGCTGGCGACACTCGTGCGGCCATGCTCGAGGGCTTGCTCGGGGGCGAGCCCCTGCGGAGTGAGCGACTGCAGACGCACCAGATCACGGCGGGCCTGCTCGAGCTCATGCAGGGTCCGCCCCAGCTGGGCCTGCGAGCTGCGCTCGGTGGAGGCGGCGGACTGCACCGCCGCGACGGCTTCGTCACGCTCACGCGCACTGAGCGGCAGCGGTGCGAGGGTTGCGACCGGTTGGCCCTCGGTGACAGCATCGCCATCGCGCAGCAGGACACGCAGCAGCCTTCCGGAAACGGGCGCAGCGACGACATACCGGTCGTGGGAGCGCGTCTCAGCCTGGTCTTGCACCGAGACCTGCAGCGGCCCGAAGCGCACGGGCGCCACTTCCACGGGAATGGGCGTCCGGCGCAGGGCGAACAGCGCCACCGCTGCGGCCGCGGCCATGATGCCTGTCAGTAGTAACGGACCGCGAGGAAGCTTCACGGCTCACTCCCGAGATTTCAGGACGGCAATCAGATCGAGCCCGGCGATGCGCACGGCGACCAGCGTGGCGGCCAGCGCCGTCGCGCCCAGTGTCACCAGCGTGGCGAACGCGAACATCGAGCGGGTCAGAATGAACGGCAGACGAAACAGTTCGCGGTCGAACACCGGCACAAGCATACGACAGATGATTGCGCCGAGCAGGCAGCCGACGGGGATTGCCGCGAGCACGAGCACGGCCTGTTCCCCAAGCAGCAGCTGCGTCACCTCCGCGCGGGTAAATCCGAGAACGCGAAGGCTTGCGAGCTCGGTGCCTCGCTCCGAAAGCGCGATACGCGCGCTGTTGTACACCACACCGATCACCAGCACGATGCCGAACGCCGTCATGATTGTGGTCATGATGATGAAGCTGCGCTCCATAATTTGGCGAATCGTCGTCACGGTCGCCGCGCGTATGGAGACGCCGGCCACGGCGGGCGTGCGCTTAAGCTCGGCATACAGGCGCGGCGCGAGGCCGGTGTCAATTTTCAGGCGCGCTCCCGATATCGCAGCATCTTCTCCCAGGATGGTCGCGAGCGCACCGCTGTCCATATAGGCACTGATTCCGAGCGGCTCGTCGGAGAGTCGTACGATGCGCGCGCTGAAGCGCCGCCTGCGCCCGTCGAGCTGCTCGATGAGCAGTCGATCACCGGGCCGTACCGCGAGAATCTGCGCGAGTTTACGCGTCAGCACCACCCCTTCGGGCGGCAGATCGATCGCTTTGCCGCGCGCATCGACGATTCGGTACAGATGCCCCACGGCCGGCACCGCCACGAGCGAGAGCCGCTTGCTGCGATGTCCGGCGCGCAGGCGCACCGGCATGACCCGAAAGGGCTCGACGCTGAGCACGCCTGGCAGCGCACGCAGGCTTGCAAGCGCCCGCGGCGAGCGGATGTCCTGAAACACGACCGTGACATCCTGGCGCTCCGCGGCGTCGAAATGCGTCGCCATGAGGTGATTGACAGCGTCAAAAATGAACCGACCCACCACGACCGTCGCGAGCGCGAGGGCTATGCCCGTTACCGACAGGGTCGCTCGCCAGGGACGGCGTGCGAGGTTGCGCGCGATGCTCTTGCTCACCGGGTCGAGCCGGCGCGTGAACTGCAGAGAATCGAGCAATCCGCGGCGGAAGCTGCGCGGCGGCTCCGGATGCATCGCCTCGGCGGGTGCAAGCCGCACGACACGGGCAACGGCGCTGAGTGAACCCAGGGTCGCGGCGCCCAAGGCGACCAGCGTGGCGGTGATGAGCACTTGCGCGTCCATCCGGTAGGCGAGCGCCGGAAAGTGGAAATACTGCTGGTACACACCGATCAGGGCGACACCGAAATAGCCGCCGGCCGCCGCGCCCACTATCAAGCCGACAGAGACGATGAGCAGCGCAAATTCCAGGTAATGCGCGCCGATGCGCCAGGCGGAAAAGCCAAAGGACTTCAGCAGCCCAATCTGGCCGCGCTGGATGCTGACCAATCGCGCGAGCAGCGTATAGACCAAGAATGCGGCGACGCCCAAAAAGAGCGCCGGAATATACGTCGCGTTGACCTCGATCTCGCCGAGCTCATCGCTGAGGAAGCGGTTCGAGGGCTGCTCGTCGCGCCCGTAGGCGCTGAACCCGCCGAAGGGGGCGAGCAGCCGGTCGAGGGACTCGATGACTTGCGGTTCGGAGGCGCCGCGGGCCGTGGTGATTGCGAGGTCGTTGAAGGCTCCCTTCATTTGAAACGCCGTGGAAAGCGCCTCGGCGTTCATCCACAGGACGCCGAAGCGGCGGTTGTCCGGAAAGACCATGGCGGGGCCGACTTCGTAGATGTACTCGGGCGAGAGCACAAACCCGACGACGGTGAGCTCCTTCCACCGTCCATTGAGCACCGCGCCGATGCGTGCGCCGAGGGACAGATCATTGGCGTCGGCGAATGTCTGACTGACCAGCGCCTCGCTGTCGCTGTAGGGCGCCGGAAGGCGGCCGGCGGTCAGATGCAGCCGATCGAGGCCGCCGTCGGCACGGGTCGGATCGGGCAGCGAGATCAGCCGGCCGGTCGCCGGCTCGCTCAAGCCAGGCACCGTCAGCGTGACGTCCTCGACCACCCGCGCCTGAACAGCCGCAACGCCCGGTATGCGACGCAGGCGTGCGGTGAGGGCGATTGGGGCGCGACGCAGATGCGCAAACACGTCGGCAAATCGGGAGGCGGCGTAGTACTCGTGGCGGGCATGCACCAAAGAGCGATAGGTGCCGCGCATTGTGGTGAACACGCCGACGCCGCAGGCAACGAGCAACGCCGTGGCCAGAACCTGACCGCGCAGGTGCCACAAGTCGCGCCGAAGCGCCCGATGCAGGCGGCTTACCACGCAACCTCCTCGGCCGATGCGCGGGTGGCGTTGATCTGCGTCTGACTGATGCGGCCACTGCTGAGGTGGATGACCCGGGAAGCCATCGCCGCGATGGCGGAATTATGCGTGATGATCACGGTGAGCGTGCCGAGCTCGCGATTGGCCTGCTCGAGCACCTGCAGCACACGCTTCCCGGTTGGGTAATCGAGCGAGCCGGTCGGCTCATCGCAGAGGAGAACATCGGGACGTTTCGCCAGCGCGCGCGCGATTGCCACCCGCTGCTGCTCGCCGCCGGAGAGCTGGGCGGGGAAGTGATTCAGCCGGTCGGCGAGACCGACGAGTTCGAGCACTTCGCGTGCCGAGCGCGCGCGGGGGGCGATCTCGGTGACCAGTTCGACGTTCTCGAGCGCAGTGAGGCTGGGCAGCAGATTGAAGAACTGGAAGACGAAGCCTACATGTTCCCGCCGGTAGCGCGTCAGGGCACGGTCATTCGCAACGCTGAGCTCATGATCAAGGTATTGCACGATCCCGGCGGTGGGCGTATCGAGCCCCCCGAGGATGTTGAGCAATGTGGATTTGCCGCTGCCGGAGGCGCCAAGAATCACCAGAAACTCCCCGGCATAAAGCTCAAGGTTCACCTCACGAAGCGCCGACACCTC
>JAKCEJ010000230.1 GCA_021838065.1 Pseudomonadota bacterium | reverse complement strand
CGGCGCGCTCGACCGAGCTCTACGTGCTCGAGCTGTCGAGCTTCCAGCTCGACACCACTCAGTCGCTCGATCTGAAGGCGGCCGCGGTGCTCAACGTGACCGCCGACCACCTTGACCGCTATCCCTCGCTGGAGGATTACGCCTTGTCGAAGGCGCGCATTTTCGAGCGCTGCGACACGGCGGTGGTGAATCTCGACGACCCGCTGGTCGCGCGCATGACGCGCAGCGGCCAGCGCACGCTCGGTTTTTCGGTGCATGGCGCGAGCGGCGCGGCCTATACCGTGCTCGAGCGCGGCGGACGCTGGCTCGCGCGAGGCAGCGAGGGGCTGCTGCCGGTCGGCTCGATGCGCTTGCGCGGGATGCACAACGCCGCCAACGCGCTCGCGGCGCTCGCGCTCGGCGAGGCGCTCGAGCTGCCGCTCGCGGCCATGGTGGCGGAGCTGAAGGACTTCCCCGGTCTTGCCCATCGCACGCAGTGGGTCGCCGAGGTCGCCGGCGTCACCTACATCAACGACTCCAAGGGCACCAACGTGGGGGCCACCCTGGCGGCGGTGAGCGGCCTCGACGGGCCGCTCGTGCTGATCGCCGGCGGTGAGGGCAAGAACCAGGACTTCGCGCCGCTCGCGGCCGCGCTGCGCGGCAAGACGCGGCACGTGGTGTTGATCGGCCGGGACGCAGCGCGCATCGGCCGCGCGCTTGCGGGAGTCTGCTCGAGCGAGCGGTGCGGCTCGATGCAGGAGGCGGTGCGCGCGGCCGCGCGGGCCGCGGCGGCGGGCGACACCGTGCTGCTGTCCCCGGCGTGCGCCAGCCTCGACATGTTTCGCGATTACGCGCATCGGGGCGAGGCGTTCGCCGAGGCTGTGCGGGAGCTGCCGGCATGAGCGTTGCGGAGCGCACACCGATGTCCTTCGCCCGCTCGAGCGGGCGCGGACGGACCATCTACATCGACAGCGTGACGCTGGCGCTGGTGCTCGCGATCGTGCTGTTCGGGCTGATCATGATGAGCTCCGCGTCGATCTCGATCGCCCATCAGTACACCGGCCAGCCGTTCTATTTTCTCGAGCGCCAGCTGATCGCGGTGGCGCTCGGGGTCGCCGGCGCCGTGTTCGCGTTCTCCTTCAAGTGCGAGCGGCTGGAGCGGCTCTCGCCGTGGCTGATGATCGGGGCGATCGTGCTCTTGCTGGCGGTGCTGGTGCCCGGGCTCGGCGTGCGCGTCAACGGCGGGCGGCGCTGGCTGCACCTCGCCGGGCTCAGCTTCCAGGTCTCCGAGCTCGCCAGCGTGCTGGTGATGGTCTACATCGCCAGCTACGCGACGCGCCGCCAGGATGAGCTGCACGAGAGCTTCGGCGGGCTCGTCAAGCCGCTCGCGCTGCTGGCGCTCATCGCGGCGCTGCTGCTCGGGGAGCCGGATTTCGGCTCCGCGGCGGTGCTGTTCGCCACCGGCTTCGGCATGCTGTTTCTCGCCGGCGCGCGCCTGCGCTACGTGGTGGTGCTCACGGTGGTGGCGGTGGCCGCCTTCGGGCTGCTCGCGGTGACCTCCGCCTACCGCCTGCGGCGCATCACCAACTTCATCGATCCCTGGGCGTCCCCCTACGGCGCCGGCTTTCAGCTCACGCAGTCGCTGATCGCGATCGGGCGCGGCAAGTGGTTCGGCGTGGGCCTCGGCAACAGCGTGCAGAAGCTGTTCTATCTGCCCGAGGCGCACACCGACTTCCTCTTCGCGGTGCTCGCCGAGGAGCTCGGGCTTGCCGGCGTGCTGTTCACCATCGGGCTGCTCGGGGCGCTCGTGTGGCGCGCCTTTCAGATCGCCGAGTTCGCCGCGCGCGCCGGGCTCACCTTCCAGCGCCTGCTCGCCGCCGGCTTCGGCCTGTGGCTCGGCATGCAGACCTTCATCAACATCGGCGTGAACATGGGGATCCTGCCGACCAAGGGACTGACGCTGCCGATGATGAGCTACGGACGCTCGAGCATGATCATGACGCTGGTGTGGGTGGGGCTGCTGCTGCGGATCTATCACGAGGCGATGATCGAGAGCCGCGGCGCGGCGCGGCTGCGCGCGGAGGACGCGCAGTGAACGGTCCCATCCTCATCATGGCCGGCGGCACCGGCGGGCATGTGTTCCCGGCGCTCGCGCTCGCCCGCAGCCTGCGCGCGCACTCCGTGGAGGTCGTCTGGCTCGGCACGCACCGCGGGATCGAGGCGCGCCTGGTGCCGGCCGAGGGCATCGCCATCGAGTGGCTCGCGGTGGGCGGGCTGCGCGGCAAGGGCTGGAAGACCCGCCTGGCGGCGCCGTGGCGGCTCACCGTGGCGCTGTGGCAGGCGCTCGCCGTGATGCGCCGCCGCCGCCCGCGGGTGGTGGTGGGCCTCGGGGGATTCGTGACCGGCCCCGGCGGGATCGCCGCCTGGCTCACCCGCCGCCCGCTCCTCATCCACGAGCAGAATGCGATCGCCGGCTTCACCAACCGCACGCTCGCGCCGCTCGCGCGCGAGGTGCTCGAGGCCTTCCCCGGCAGCTTCGGCCCGGCCGTGCGCGCCCGCACCATCGGCAATCCGGTGCGCCGCGAGATTGCCTCGCTCGCCCCGCCGCGCGAGCGCCTCGCCGGGCGCAGCGGGGCGGTGCGGGTGCTGGTCATCGGCGGCAGCCAGGGTGCGGTGCGACTCAACACCGTGGTGCCGTATGCCCTGGCGCGCGCGGCCGCCTGCCGCTTCGAGGTGCGCCATCAGGCCGGCGAGCGCTGGATCGAGGCGTGCCGGCAGAGTTACGCCGACGCGGGTGTCGCGGCCGACGTGCAGCCGTTCATCGGCGACATGGCCGCCGCCTACGCCTGGGCCGACCTCGTGATCTGCCGCGCCGGAGCGCTCACGGTCTCGGAGCTCGCCGCCGCCGGCATCGGCTCGGTGCTCGTGCCGTTTCCCGCCGCCGTCGATGATCACCAGACGCACAATGCGCGCCTGCTGGTGCGCCAGGGCGCCGCCGTGCTCATGCCCGAGCGTGAGCTGACGGCCGAGCGGCTCGCCGCCGAGCTCGAGCGCCTGTGCGCCGAGCGCGGCCGGCTCGTGGACATGGCCGAGCGTGCCCGCTCGCTCGCCCGGCCCGAGGCGACCGAGCAGCTCGCCGAGTGCTGCCTGAAGTACCTGGGGAGGGCTGCATGAGCGGCCCGCTCGATACGACAGGCGAGCGGCGCGGCCCGTGCGGCATCGACCGCATGCGCCGCATCGAGACCATTCACTTCGTCGGCATCGGCGGCAGCGGCATGAGCGGCATCGCCGAGGTGCTGCTCAATCTCGGCTACCACGTCCAGGGCTCGGATCTGCGCGCGAGCGCGGTGACCGAGCGGCTCGGCGGCCTCGGGGCGCGCATCACCTTGGGCCACGCCGCCGCCAACATCGCCGGCGCCGACGCGCTGGTGGTCTCCGGCGCCGTGGCGAAGGACAATCCGGAGGTCGCCGCGGCGCTCGCGCAGCGCATCCCGGTCGTCTCGCGCGCCGAGATGCTCGCCGAGCTGATGCGCTTCCGCTACGCCATCGCGGTGGCGGGCACGCACGGCAAGACCACCACCACCAGCCTCATCGCCAGCATCCTCGCCGAGGGCGGCGAGGATCCGACCTTCGTGATCGGCGGGCGCCTGAAGAGCGCCGGCAGCCACGCCCGGCTCGGCTCGGGGCGCTACCTGGTCGCCGAGGCGGACGAGAGCGACGCCTCGTTCATGCACCTGCAGCCGCTCATGGCGGTGGTGACCAACATCGACAACGATCACCTCGCCACCCATGGCGGGGATTTCGCGCGCCTGGCGCAGAGCTTCGTCGATTTTCTGCACAACCTGCCGTTCTACGGGCTGGCCGTGCTCTGCCTGGATTGTGAGAACGTGCGGGCGATCGTGCCGCGCGTCGGCCGGCACGTCCTCACGTACGGCCTCTCGGCCGACGCGGACGTGCGCGCCGTCGAGGTGCGCCGCGAAGGTCTCCGAACGCGCTTCACCGTGACTCGCCCCTCGGGCGGAGCGCTCGAGGTCACCGTCAACCTGCCTGGGACGCACAACGTGTTGAACGCGCTGGCGGCGATCGCGGTGGCCACCGATCTGGGCATCGCCGATGCGTCGATCGGCCGGGCGCTCGCGCAGTTCCAGGGCATCGACCGGCGCCTGCAGCACGTGGCCGACATCAGCACCGCAGCCGGCAGCGTCACGGTGATCGATGACTACGGCCACCATCCGACCGAAGTGGCCGCCACCCTCGAGGCGCTGCGCCAGGGCTACCCCGGCCGGCGCATCGTGCTTGCCTTCCAGCCGCACCGCTACAGCCGCACGCACGACCTCATCGATGACTTCGGCAAGGTGCTCGCGGGAGTCGAGGTGCTTTTGGTCACCGAGGTGTACGCCGCCGGCGAGGCGCCGATCGCCGGCGCCGACGGGCGCGCGATCTGCCGCGCCGTGCGCAGCCGCGGCCAGGTCGAGCCGCTGTTCGTCGAGCGGGTGGAGGATCTGGCCGAGGCGCTGCGCGATGTGATCCGCGACGGCGACCTCATCGTCACCATGGGCGCGGGCAACATCAGCGCCGTCGCGCATGGGCTCGCGGCGAGACTGACGGCGCTGCTGCCGCCGCGGAGAGGCCCGTGACGCTCGCGCTCGCCACGCAGTTCCTGCCGCGCATCCGCCGCGAGGAGCCGATGAGCCGGCACACCTCATGGCACGTCGGCGGTCCGGCGGAGATCTTCTTCACGCCCGAGAGCCGCGCGGATCTGGCGGCGTTCCTGCGCTCGCTGCCCTGCGAGGTGCCAGTGTTCTGGGTCGGTCTCGGCAGCAACCTTCTGGTGCGCGACGGCGGCCTGCGCGGCGTGGTGGTGAGCACGCACGGTGCGCTCGAGCGGCTCGAGCGCACCGGCGACACCACGGTGTACGGCGAGAGCGGCGTCGCGTGCGCGCGCATCGCGCGCCAGTGCATCCGCTGGGGACTCGGCCCGGCGGAGTTCTTCGCCGGCATCCCGGGCACCCTCGGCGGTGCGCTCGCGATGAATGCCGGGGAATTTGGAGG
>JAKCEJ010000008.1 GCA_021838065.1 Pseudomonadota bacterium | reverse complement strand
CGCCGATGACCGACCCGAAACCCGAACTGTCGATCGTCGCGAGAGACTCCTCGTCCGAGACGGCGCATCCGGCTGCCCCCGAGCAGGTGGAGATGCCCTTCGCGCTGGTCAACGGCGAGCCGGTGACCGAGCTGCCGCGCGATCTGTACATTCCGCCGCAGGCCCTCGAGGTGTTTCTCGAGGCCTTCGAGGGGCCGCTCGATCTGCTGCTGTACCTGATCCGCCGGCAGAACCTGGACATCCTGGATATTCCGCTCGCCGAGATCACCCGCCAGTACATGCGCTACATCGAGCTGATGCAGGATCTGCAGCTCGAGCTCGCCGGGGAGTACCTGGTGATGGCCGCGACGCTGGCGGAGATCAAATCGCGCATGCTGCTGCCGCGGCCGAAGAGCTCGGGCGAGGAGGCCGAGGCGGATCCGCGGGCGGAGCTGGTGCGCCGGCTGCAGGAGTACGAGCGCTTCAAGCGCGCCGCCGAGGGGATCGATGCGCTGCCGCGGCTCGAGCGCGATCACTTCGCCGCGGGCGCGGAGCTGCGCGACCGCCAGGTGGTGCGCGCGCTGGCGCAGGTGACGCTGAAGGAGATGCTGCTGGCGTTCCAGGAGGTCGTGGTGCGCGCCGAGATGTTCGCGCACCATCACATCCAGCGCGAGGTGCTGTCGGTGCGCGAGCGCATGGGGCAGATCCTCAGCTCGCTCGAGAGCGGCGGGTTCGTCGAGTTCGTGCGCCTGTTCCGGGCCGAGGAGGGCCGCATGGGCGTGACGGTCACCTTCATGGCCATCCTCGAGCTGGTGCGCGAGGGGCTGATCGACATCGTGCAGGCGCAGCCCTACGCGCCGCTGCACGTGCGTCCCGGCAGACCCGAGCCGCAGCTGCGCGTGGTGGGCGGGCAGGATGTGGAGGGCTCGAGCGAGTCCGATGCCGAGGCGGCGTATGAGACCGGCGCCTCGGGAGCGAGCGAGACGGAAGAGAATGCTGATGATTGAATCGTACGTGAGTAACGTGATTGAAGCGGCGCTGCTCGCGGCGGGGCGGCCGCTGACGCTCGCCGACCTGCGGGGGCTGTTCGATGAGCGCTCGCGCCCGGACGATGCGGTGCTCGGCGCGGCGCTCGCCGAGCTGGCGAGCGGCTACGCCGAGCGGGGCATCGAGGTGACGCAGACCGCCTCGGGCTGGCGCATCCAGGTGCGCCGCGAGTTCGCCGCCGAGATCTCGCGGCTGTGGCCGGAGCGGCCGGCGCGCTACTCGCGCGCGCTGCTCGAGACGCTGGCGCTGATCGCCTACCGCCAGCCGATCACCCGCGGGGAGATCGAGGATGTGCGCGGCGTGGCGGTCAATCCCAACATCATCAAGACGCTGCTCGAGCGCAACTGGATCCGCGTGGTCGGCCAGCGCGATGTGCCGGGCCACCCCGAGCTGCTCGGCACTACGCGCGAGTTCCTCGACTACTTCGGCCTCACGAGCCTGGATGATCTGCCGCCGCTGGCCGAGCTGAAGGCTCTCGGGGAGATGAACCTGCCGCTCGATCTGCCGGAGGGCGCCGCGGCGGCCGAGCGTGCGCCGCTCGATGGGGCCGGCCCCGAGCCCGAGGCGGCGCAGGACGATGCGGTGCGCGCTGATGCGGGTGCGCAAGGCGCCGACGAGGAGGGCGGGTCGTGCGCCGATGCCTCGGGTGATCCGCCGGAGCAGGCCGAACCGCCCGAGGGGGAAGGGGAGCCTGCGGCGCGCCGGCTACTCGCCGCCTCCGACGGCGAGGGCGGCTGACAGGCCATGCCCCGTCACCCGCGGCGCCGAACGGCTCGGGGCGGCGAGCGGCGCTCTGCGCCCGAGCCGCTGGAGCGGCTGCAGAAGATGCTCGCGCGCGCCGGCCTTGCCTCGCGGCGCGAGGCGGAGGAATGGATCCGGGCCGGGCGCCTCACGGTCAACGGCCAGCCGGCGAGCCTCGGCGTGCGCGTCGGGCCGGACGATCAGGTGCGCCTCGACGGGCGTCTGGTGCGCCAGCGGGCTGCGGCGGGCGGCGGCGCCGCGTTTCTCTACCATCGCTCGAGCGGCGAGCGGCTCGATCAGGTGCCCGAGGATGCGGCCGAGGACTCCGTGCCTCTGCTGGAGCGCCTGCCACGGCGCGCCGGACGACGTTTCATCGTGGTGAGTCCCATGCCTCGCATCGACGGGGGGCTGGAGCTGCTGTGCGCGGACGGGGAATACGCAGCGCGGCTGCAAAGGCGTGTGCGCCAGTGGGTCAGCGCCTTCAGCGTGCGGGTGCTCGGCGAGCTCACGCCGACGCAGCTCGAAGGGATCCTCGGCGGAGCGCTCGACAGCGGGCTGCGCCTGGAAGTGCTCGGCTGCGAGGCCGCCGGGGGCGAGGCCACGAATCGCTGGTACGCGGTGCGCGCGCGCGGCGCGAGCGGCAAGGAAGTCCGCCAGCTCTTCGAGCGCCAGGGCGCCCGCGTCAGCCGCGTGCTGCGCACGCAGCTCGGCGCGCTGACGCTCGAGCGCTCGCTGCCGCGGGGGCATTTCCGCTCGCTCGCGCCCAATGAGCTCGAGGCGCTGCTCGCGCCGCAGGCGCACGAGGCGGCCGGATCACCCCTGCCCGGATGAGGGCTCCTCGGGCGGGCGCGCGCTCAGGCTGCGCACCGGCTGCTCGAGCGGCTCGAGCTCCGCGAGCGGCGCCTCGGCGGGCACGCCGAGCTCGCTGAAGCGCCGCGCCTGCGGCAGCACCTGCCGCTCGAGCGATCCCACGGCAGCGTTGTAGGCGTCGACGGCGGCATCGAGGCGCTGTCCCATGCGCTGCAGATGGGAGATGAAGCTCCCGAGCCGCCGGTGCAGCTCCTGGCCGAGCCCGCGGATGAGCGCGGCGTTGTCGGCCATCGCGCTCTGGCGCCAGCCGTAGGCCACGGTCTTCAAGAGCGCCATCAGGGTCGAGGGCGTGGCGATGATGATGTTCTGCCTGAGCGCCGCCTCGATCAGGTCCGGCCGCTCGGCGAGGGCGGCGGCGAGGAACTGGTCTCCGGGCAGGAACAGCACCGCGAACTGCGGGCTGTGCTCGAACTGCGCCCAGTAGGCCTTGGAGGCGAGCTGGCGGATGCGCGCCTCGAGCTGCTGCGCATGGCGGCGCAGGGCGCCCTGGCGCGCCTCATCGCTCGCGGCCTCGAGCGCCTCGAGATAGGCATCGAGCGGGGTCTTCACGTCGATCACCAGGTCGCGCGATTCGGGCATGTGCACCACCATGTCCGGGCGCAGCGCCCCGTCCGGCCCCTCGATGTGCGCCTGCTCGGTGAAGTCGCAGTGCTCGGTGAGGCCGGCGAGCTCGACCAGGCGGCGCAGCGTGACCTCGCCCCAGCGGCCGCGCACCTCGGGGCGGCGCAGCGCGGTGACGAGGTTGCGCGTCTCGCGCTGCAGCTGGCTCTGGCCGCTCGCGAGGGTCTCGATCTGGGTGCGCAGCGCCGTGTACGCCTCGCGCCGCTCGCGCTCGAGCGACTGGACCTGCTGCTCGGTCTTCTCCAGCGCCGAGCGCAGCGGCTGGATCAGCTGGGCGATGGCCGTCTCGCGCTCCTTCATGCCGCTCTGCGACAGCGCCTGCTCGCGCCCGAGGGTCTCGCGGGCGACGGCGAGGAACAGCTCGTTGTTGTTCTTCAGCGCCTGCGCGGCGAGGGAGTCGAAGCTCTCGCGCAGGCGCTGCTCGGCCTGCGCCAGAGCGCCGCTGCGCTCGCTCTGCGCGCGCCGCTCGGCCTCGAGCTGCGCGCGGGCGGCCTCGAGCTCGGCGCGCAGCGTTCCGCTGCGCTTCAGCGCGCGCAGCTGACCGAGGAGAAATCCGAGCAGCGCCCCGAGTGCGAGCGCCGCGCCGGTCACGAGTGCGGCGGACATGCGCGCGCCTAGGCCGCGCGCACGAAGTGCGCGATGTAGTTGACCGACGGGTCGGCGCTCAGGCGCGCCTCGCCCGTGGGCCCGAGCGCGATGCCCGCGATGGCGCGCGCCGTCAGGCCGGCCTGGCGCGCCCAGCGGGCCAGCTCGCTCGGCCGGATGAACCGTTCGTACTCGTGCGTGCCGCGCGGCAGCACCGAGAGCAGGTACTCGGCGCCGACGATCGCCACGAGAAAGGATTTGAGGTTGCGATTCAGCGTCGAGACGAACACCGAGCCGCCCGGGCGCGTGAGCGCGGCGAGGGTGGCGAGCATGGCGCACGGGTCGGGCACGTGCTCGAGCATCTCCATGCAGCTGACGATGTCGAACGCGCCGGGCTCGCTGGCCGCGAGCGTCTCGGCCGCGGCGATGCGGTAGTCGATCGCGAGGCCATGCGCGGCGGCGTGCAGCTGCGCGACCTCGATCATGCCGGCGGCCAGATCGATGCCGGTGACGCGCGCGCCGGCGCGCGCGAGCGCCTCGGACAGCAGGCCGCCGCCGCAGCCGACATCGAGCGCGCGCGCGCCGGCGGTGGCGGCGCGCTCGGCGATGAAGCGCAAGCGCACCGGGTTCAGCTGGTGCAGGGGGCGGAACGGGCCGTGCTCGTCCCAGAAGCGACCGGCGATCTCATCGAACTTGCCGATCTCCCCCTGCTCGACGTTCGGGGCGTGTCTCTCGCCGGCATTGTGGTCGGTTGCGGTGGCCATATTTACCTGCTCAACGGGTCACATGCCGCCTGAGGGCGCTCGCCAATCGCGGCAACAGCCATTATCGTTCATCCGGGGCGCGCGCGCAGCGCCGGATGCACGCCCCGTGCTAACATTGCGCTTTTGGCAGATCCCAAAGGCCCGATGTCCGAGATCGCACGCGAAATCCTGTCGGTCAGTCTCGAAGACGAGATGCGCCAGTCCTATCTCGACTATGCGATGAGCGTCATCGTCGGGCGGGCCCTGCCCGATGTGCGCGATGGCTTGAAGCCCGTGCACCGGCGCGTGCTCTACGCCATGCGTGAGCTCGGCAACGACTGGAACAAGCCCTACAAGAAGTCCGCGCGCGTCGTCGGCGATGTGATCGGCAAGTATCACCCGCACGGCGATACCGCCGTGTACGACACGATCGTGCGCATGGCGCAGCCGTTCTCCATGCGCTACCTGCTGGTCGACGGGCAGGGCAATTTCGGCTCGGTCGACGGGGACACCCCGGCGGCGATGCGCTACACGGAAGTGCGCATGTCGCGGCTCGCGCACGAGCTGCTTGCGGACATCGAGAAGGAAACGGTCGATTTCACGCCGAACTACGACGAGTCCGAGCTCGAGCCCTCGGTGCTGCCGACGCGCATCCCGAACCTGCTGGTCAACGGCCAGACCGGCATCGCGGTCGGCATGGCGACCAACATCCCGCCGCACAACCTCATCGAGACGGTGAACGCCTGCCTGGCGCTGCTCGATGACCCGCAGCTCGCCCTCGCCGCTCTGATGCAGCACGTGCCGGGCCCGGATTTTCCGACCGGCGGGATCATCAATGGGGCGCAGGAGATCGCCACGGCCTACCGCACCGGACGTGGGCGCCTCTCGGTGCGCGCGCGCGTGTCGATCGAGGAGATCGGCCGCGGGGACCGCCAGTCGATCATCGTCACCGAGCTGCCCTATCAGGTCAACAAGGCGCGCCTCATCGAGCGTATCGCGCAGCTGGTGCGTGAGAAGCTGCTCGAGGGGATCGCCAGCGACGGTCTGCGCGATGAGTCCGACAAGGACGGCATGCGCATTGTCATCGAGCTGAAGCGCGGCGAGATCGCCGAGGTCGTGCTCAACAACCTCTACGCGCAGACGCCCATGGAGACGGTGTTCGGCATCAACATGGTCGCCCTCGAGGACGGGCAGCCGAAGCTGATGTCGCTGAAGGACATGCTCGAGGCGTTCATCCGCCACCGCCGCGAGGTGGTCACCCGGCGCACGGTGTTCGACCTCGCCAAGGCGCGCGAGCGGGCCCACATCCTCGAGGGCCTGGCGGTGGCGCTCGCCAATATCGATGCGGTGATCGCGCTGATCAAGGCGGCCGCATCGCCCGCCGAGGCGCGCACCGCGCTCACCGTGCGGTCGTGGAGTCCGGGGGTGGTCACCGAACTGCTCGAGCGCGCCGGGGCGGTCTCGACGCGTCCGGCGGGCGCGGACGGCGGTCTCGAGGCGGCCGGCTACCGGCTCTCCGAGGCCCAGGCCCAGGCCATCCTCGAGATGCGCCTGCACCGGCTGACGGGGCTCGAGCAGGGCAAGATCATCAGCGAGTACCAAGAGCTGCTCGCGCGCATCGCCGACCTCAGCGACATCCTCGCCCGCCCCGAGCGCCTCATCGAGGTGATCCGCGCCGAGCTCATCGAGATCCGCGACACCTACGGCGATGCGCGTCGCACCGAGATCAACCGCGATCACCTGAACCTGACCACCGAGGATCTGATCGAGCCGCAGGATGTGGTCGTGACGCTCTCCCACGGCGGCTACGCCAAGTCCCAGCCGCTCTCGGAGTACCAGACACAACGCCGTGGGGGACGGGGCAAGGCGGCCACGGCGGTCAAGGACGAGGATTTCGTGGAGAAACTATTCGTGGCCCACACTCATGACACCGTTCTGTGCTTTTCCAACCGCGGCAAGGTCTACTGGCTGAAGGTCTACGAGCTGCCGCACGCCGGGCGCACTTCCGCCGGCAAGCCGATGGTCAACCTGCTGCCGCTCGGGGAGGGCGAGAAGATCAACGCTCTGCTGCCGGTGAAGGAATATGACGAGCAGCACTTCGTGTTCATGGCGACCAGCCAGGGGACGGTGAAGAAGACTCCGCTCACCGCGTTCTCCCGGCCGCGCGCGAGCGGCATCATCGCGCTCGATCTGCACGAGAACGACCGGCTGGTCGGCGTTGCCCTCACCGACGGGCAGCGCGAGGTGATCCTGGTCTCGAGCGGCGGCAAGGCGATCCGCTTCCCCGAGGGCGAGGTGCGCCCCATGGGCCGCGAGGCCGCTGGCGTGCGCGGCCTCAAGCTCGCCGAGGGACAGGAGCTGATCGCGCTCATCGTCGTCGCCGAGGGCGCGGTGCTCACCGCCTCTGCGGCCGGCTACGGCAAGCGCACGCCGGTCGAGGAGTTCCCGGTGCAGGGGCGTGGCGGCCAGGGCGTCATCGCGCTGCAGACCACCGAGCGCAACGGCGCCACGGTGGCGGCGCTGCAGGTCTCGCCGGGCCAGGAGATCATGCTGATCAGCTCCAACGGCACTCTGGTGCGCACCCCGGTCGATGAGATCTCCGTGCTCGGGCGCAACACCCAGGGCGTGCGCCTGATCCGTCTCGATGACGGCGAGCGCCTGGTCGGCATCGAGCGGATCGAGGCGCTCGAGGGCGCCGAGGAGGCCGGGGCCGCCGAAGCCGCCGAAGCCGCCGAAGGCGTCGCGGGCGGGCACAGCGCCGAGGGCGAGCCGACCTCGTAGGGCTGCGCGCGCCCGGGCGTGCGAGGGCCGCTCGGGCGGCCGGCGAGCGGACGTTAGCTTGCGATCGGCGCGGGCGCCCCGAGCGGGGGCTCCCGCGCTCTGCCGTCATATTGAAAAGTTCTGAAGCCCGCCCGGGCAATTGCTACTATCGGTGCCTCCCTGGATTTTGAACAGTTGGCCGGAAGGGCACAGTGCGCGTGTTCAATTTCTCTTCGGGACCCGCGGCGCTGCCGCTGGAAGTCCTCGAGCAGGCCCGCGCGGAACTGACCGACTGGGGCGGCAGCGGCATGTCCGTGATGGAGGTCAGCCATCGCGGCAAGGCGTTCACGGCGCTCGCCGCTGAGACCGAGGCGCGCCTGCGCGCGCTGCTGTCGATCCCGAGCGCCTATCGGGTGCTGTTCCTGCAGGGCGGGGCCACCGGGCAGTTCGCGGCCGTGCCGCTGAACCTCGCCCGCCGCGGCGCCGTGGCCGACTACCTCAATACCGGGATGTGGTCCGCAAGAGCGATCGAGGAGGCCGGCCGGCTCGGCGTGGCGGTCCATGTCGCGGCGGACCAGGCGGCCTCGAAGTACACCACCGTGCCGGCGTCGCAGGCGCTGCGCCTCACGCCGCAGGCCGCCTACGTGCACTACACCCCGAACGAGACCATCGGCGGGGTGGAGTTCCCTTACGTGCCCGACACCGGCGACGTGCCGCTCGTGGCCGACATGTCCTCGACGCTGCTGTCCCGGCCGATCGAGGTCAGCCGCTTCGGGCTGATCTACGCCGGGGCGCAGAAGAACATCGGCCCCTCGGGCCTGTGCGTGGTGATCGTCCATGAGGGGCTGCTGGGGCGCGCGCGCGAGGACACCCCGACGATCCTGGATTACACGCGCATGGCGGCGCACGGCTCGATGCTCAACACGCCGCCGACGTTCGCGTGGTACATCGCGGGACTGGTGCTCAAGTGGATCGAGGCCCAGGGCGGGCTCACCGCGATGGCCGCGCGCAACCGCGCCAAGGCCGAGCTGCTCTACGGCCTGATCGACGCCTCGGGCCTGTACCGCAATCCGGTCGAGCGCTCGTGCCGCTCGTGGATGAACGTGCCCTTCATCCTGGCGCGCCCCGAGCTCGAGCCGCTGTTCCTGCGCGAGGCCGATGCGGCGGGCCTCACGCATCTGCAGGGCCATCGCTCGGTCGGCGGGCTGCGCGCGAGTCTCTACAACGCCGTGCCGCACGCGGCGGTCGAGGCGCTGGTCGCGTTCATGCGCGAGTTCGAGCGGCGGCACGGCTGAGCGGCGATGCACTTTCGTATCCTGACCTTGAACGACGTCAGCCCCCGCGGCCTCGAGCGCCTGCCGCGCGAGCGCTACGAGGTGGCCGGAGAGCTCGAGCGCCCGCACGCGGTGCTGGTGCGCTCGGCGGACATGCACAGTCTGAAGCTGCCGTCCACGGTGCGCGCGGTCGCCCGGGCCGGCGCTTCCGTCGATAACATCCCGGTGGCCGAGTTGAGCCGCCGCGGCATCCCGGTATTCAACGCCCCCGGGGCCAACGCCAACGCGGTCAAGGAGCTGGTGCTGGCGAGCCTGTTCCTGGCGGCGCGCAACATCTGTCAGGCGTGGGACTTCGCCCGCGCGCTCGGCGGCGATGACCGCGCCATCGAGGCGCAGGTGCGCCAGGGGCGGGGGCCGTACGCCGGCTTCGAGCTCGCCGGGCGCACCCTCGGGGTGGTCGGGCTCGGCGCGGTCGGCGTCGAGGTGGCCAATGCCGCCGAGGCGCTCGGCATGCGCGTGCTCGGCTACGATCCGCAGATCACCGTGCAGCGCGCCTGGCAGCTCTCCTCGGGGGTCGAGCAGGCCCTCTCGCTCGATGACCTGTTCGCCCGCTCGGACATCGTCACGGTGCACGTGCCGCTCAACGAGCAGAACCGCGGCCTGGTCGGGGAGTACCGGGTGCGGCTGCTGCAGAAGGGGGCGGTGCTGCTGAACTTCTCCCGCGCCGGCATCGTCGATGATCCGGCGGTGGTGGCGGCGCTCGATGCCGGCTGGCTGCACGCCTACGTGTGCGACTTCCCGAGCAATCTGCTGAAGAGCCACCCCAAGGTGATCACGCTGCCGCACCTCGGGGCCCTCACCGGGGAGGCCGCCGACAACTGCGCCATCATGGCCGCCGATCAGCTGCGCGATTTCTTGGAAAACGGCAACATCAGGAACAGCGTCAATTTTCCCGAGGCGCACCTGCCGCGCCAGGCGGGCAGCGCGCGCGTGGCGATCGCCAATCTCAACGTGCCGAACATGGTCGGGCAGATCTCGACGCACCTGGCGGGCGCGGGGCTGAATATCGCGGGGCTGCTGAACGCCTCGCGTGGCGAGTACGCATACACGCTGCTCGATCTCGAGGGTACCCTCAGGTCCGAAGTGCTGGATGCCGTGCGCGCCATCCGCGGCGTGCTCTCCGCCCACCTCATCTGAAGATGCCGAAGCCGCGAATGGCCCGCAAAAGCCCCCCCAGCCGCCGTAGCGCACCGGCCGCCGAGACGCTCGCGGCAGTGCGCGGGCGCATCGACTCGGTCGACCGCGAGATCCAGCGCCTGCTCAACGAGCGTGCGCATCTTGCCCAGCGCGTCGGCCTGACCAAGAGCCGCGACGGCGGCAGCGCCGAGTTCTACCGCCCCGAGCGCGAGGCGCAGGTGCTGCGCGCGGTGCGCGAGCGCAACCGCGGCCCGCTGCGCGACGAGGAGGTGGTGCGCCTGTTCCGCGAGATCATGTCCGCATGCCTCGCGCAGCAGGAGCCGCTGAAGGTGGCCTATCTCGGCCCCGAGGCGACCTTCAGCCAGACCGCCGTCCTCACCCACTTCGGGCACTCGGTGCGGGCGCTGCCGCTCGGCTCGATCGATGAGGTGTTTCACGAGGTCGAGTCGGGCGCTGCCGATTTCGGCGTCGTGCCGATCGAGAACTCCACCGAGGGGACGGTCAATCACACCCTCGATCGCTTCCTCGCCTCGCCGCTGAAGATCTGCGGCGAGGTGGAGCTGCGCATCCACCATCATCTGATGGGCAACATGAACGCGCTCGGGCGCATCGTGCGCATCTGCTCGCATCCGCAGTCGCTCGCGCAGTGCCGCCTGTGGCTGCAGGAGCATCTGCCGGAGATCGAGCTCATTGCCGTCTCGAGCAACGGCGAGGCGGCCCGCCGGGCGCGCGATGAGCGCGGCACGGCGGCGATCGCCGGGCAGACGGCCGCCGAGGTCTATGGGCTGAAGGTGCTCGCGGGCCAGATCGAGGATCGCGCCGACAACACCACGCGCTTCCTCGTGCTCGGCAGGAAGCTGCTCGCCCCGAGCGGCGAGGACCGCAGCACGCTGCTGGTGTCGGTCGGGCACACCGATGCCCCGGGGGCGCTGTACCGGCTGCTCGAGCCGCTCGCGCGCCACCGCGTGAGCATGACGCGCATCGAGTCGCGCCCCTCGCACCGGCGCAAATGGGACTATGTCTTCTTCATCGACATCGACGGGCACGCCGAGGAGCCCCACGTGGCCCGCGCGCTCGCCTCGCTGAAGCGGCGCGCGTCGTTGTTCCGCCTGCTGGGTTCCTATCCGCGGGCAGTGCTGTAGAGTGACCCCCATGAGTTCTGCCGACATCAGGCCGCGCTTCCATGTCGCCCCCGGCGGGCACATCGGCGGGGAGCTGACCGTCCCCGGGGACAAATCCATCTCCCACCGTGCGCTCATGCTCGGCGGCATCGCGGCGGGGCGCACCGACATCAGCGGCTTTCTCGCCGGCGCGGACTGTCTCTCGACGCTGCGCGCGCTCGAGGCCCTGGGCGTGCGCATCGAGCGGCCCGCGCCCGAGCGGGTCGTGGTGCACGGCGCGGGGGCGGCGGCCCTGCGCGGCTCGGGCACGCCGCTCGATATGGGCAATGCCGGCACGGCGATGCGCCTGTTCATGGGGCTGCTCGCCCCGCAGCCCTTCGACTCGGTGCTGGTCGGGGATGAGTCGCTGATGCGCCGGCCCATGGAGCGGGTGGCCGCGCCGCTGCGCCAGATGGGCGCGCGGATCGAGACCCGCGAGGGCCGCCCGCCGGTGCACATCCGCGGCACGCCCGCGCTGCACGGCATCGATGTGCGTCTGCCGGTGGCGAGCGCCCAGGTCAAATCGGCGCTGCTGCTCGCCGGGCTCGGCGCGAATGGGCACACGCGCATCACCGAGCCTGCCCCGACCCGCGATCACACCGAGCGGATGCTGGGGGCCTTCGGCGCCACCCTCGAGCGCGAGGGTCTCACCGTGTCCCTCGAGGGCGGACAGGCCCTGCACGGCGCCTCGGTGCGTGTGCCGGCGGATTTCTCCTCGGCGGCGTTCTTCATCGTCGCGGGCCTGCTCGCCGCCGAGCACGGGCTGCTGCTGCGCAACGTGGGCGTCAACCCCACGCGCACCGGACTGCTCGAGATGCTCAGGCGCATGGGCGCGGACATCCGGCTGCAGCCGCACACGCAGGCGGCCGTCGAGCCGACGGCCGACATCGAGGTGCGCAAGAGCCGCCTCAGCGGCATTCATGTGCCGCGCGAGCTGGTGCCGCTGTCGATCGACGAGTTCCCGATCTTCTTCATCGCCGCGGCGCTCGCCGAGGGCGAGACCACGGTGCGCGGCGCCGAGGAGCTGCGCGTGAAGGAGAGCGACCGCCTCGCGGTGATGGCCGAGGGGCTCACCGCGCTCGGGGTAGAGAACCACCTGCTCGACGACGGCCTGTGGATCCGCGGCGGCGGCGGCTTCGGCGGCGGGCGCATCGACAGCCACGGCGATCACCGCATCGCCATGGCCTTCGCGATCGCCGGGCTCGCCGCGCGCGAGCCGATCGAGATCCTCGACGTTGCCAACGTGGCGACCTCCTTCCCGGGCTTCATCGAGCTTGCCCGCTTGGCGGGTCTGGCCATCGAGGCGCGGTGAGCGCGGGCGCGCCCATCGTCACGATCGACGGCCCGAGCGGCTCGGGCAAGGGCACGATCAGCCGCGCCGTGGCGCGCCGCGCCGGCTGGCATCTGCTCGACAGCGGGGCGCTCTATCGCCTGGTGGCGCTGGCCGGGACCGAGCATAGGCTTGAGCCTGACGATGTCGAGGGGCATGCCCGGCTGGCCGCGGCGATGGACGTGCGCTTCGGGACCGAGCTCGAGGGGGAGCGGGTGCTGCTCGGGGGGCGGGACGTCACCGAGGCCATCCGCACCGAGCAGATGGGCCAGGGCGCCTCCCGGGTGGCCGCCTGGCCGGCGGTGCGCCAGGCGCTGCTCGAGCGGCAGAGGGCCTTCGCCGAGCCCCCCGGGCTGGTGGCCGATGGGCGGGATATGGGCACGGTGGTCTTCCCGCAGGCGCCCTTGAAGATCTTTCTCACGGCTAGCCCCGAGGAACGGGCCCGGCGGCGCTATAACCAGTTGAAACAAAAGGGATCAGGTGCTAGCCTCTCCGCCCTTTCGCGCGAGATCGCCGAGCGTGACGCGCGGGACTCGAGCCGGGCGGTGGCCCCGCTCGTCCCGGCCGCCGACGCGGCGCTGATCGATTCGACGGGCCTCGGCATCGAGGCGGTGATCGAACGCGTGATCGAGTTGGGCCGGCGCCGGGCGCTGTGGGCGTAACGCGGTCCTGCCGATGAGGTTTCCGGTTGGTGTGCGTGAGGGACGCGCATGCCGTGTTTCGCATCTGCCTGGGCCCTATGGACGCGAGGGGCGCCAGTTTATAAGCACGGACTCCCATGGACCGTGCGAGTGAAGGTATGACAGAAAGTTTTGCACAGCTGTTCGAGCAGAGTCTCGCCAACCAACGCATCCGCCCCGGGATGATCCTCACCGGCCGGGTCGTTGAGGTCACCGCGGATGTCGTGGTGGTCAACGTCGGCCTGAAGTCCGAGGCCGTCATCCCCCTCGAGCAGTTCAAAGACGAGCGCGGCGAGATCGAAGTCAAGGCGGGCGATGACGTCGAGGTGGCCCTCGATTCCGTCGAGGACGGCACCGGCGAGACCCGTCTCTCGCGCGAGAAGGCCAAGCGCGCCCGGACCTGGACCCGCCTCGAGGACGCGTTCAACAAGTCCGAAATCGTCAGCGGCGTGATCACCGGCCGCGTCAAGGGCGGCTTCACGGTGGAAATCGACAACGTGCGGGCGTTCCTGCCGGGCTCGCTGGTCGATGTGCGCCCGGTGCGCGACACCGCCTACCTCGAGGGCAAGCCGCTCGAGTTCAAGGTCATCAAGCTGGACCAGAAGCGCAACAACGTGGTGGTCTCGCGCCGCGCCGTGGTCGAGCAGGAGTTCTCCGCCGAGCGCAGCGCGCTGCTGGAGAACCTGCAGGAAGGGTCGGTCGTGCGCGGCGCGGTGAAGAACCTCACCGATTACGGCGCATTCGTCGACCTCGGCGGCATCGACGGCCTGCTGCACATCACGGACATGGCGTGGAAGCGCGTCAAGCATCCCTCCGAAGTCGTCAAGGTTGGCGATGAGATCGAGGTGCGGATCCTGAAGTTCGACCGCGAGCGCTCGCGCGTCAGCCTCGGCCTCAAGCAGCTCGGCGCCGACCCGTGGGAGAACATAGCGCGGCGCTATCCGCCGAACACCCGCGTGTTTGGCAAGGTCACCAACATCGCCGACTACGGCGCGTTCGTCGAGATCGAGGACGGCGTCGAGGGCCTGGTGCACGTGTCGGAGATGGACTGGACCAACAAGAACGTCAATCCGGCCAAGGTCGTGCACACCGGCGAGGAAGTGGAAGTCATGGTGCTCGACGTCGACGAGGACCGTCGGCGCATCTCCTTGGGCCTGAAGCAGTGCAAGGCCAACCCGTGGAAGGAGTTCGCCGAGAACTACAACCGCGGCGATCACGTGAGCGGGCAGATCAAGTCGATCACCGATTTCGGCATCTTCATCGGCCTCTCGGGCAGCATCGACGGCCTGGTGCACCTGTCGGACATCTCCTGGGATATGCCGGGCGAGGAGGCGGTGCGCAGCTACCAGAAGGGCCAGCAGGTCGATGCCATGGTGCTGTCGATCGACCCGGAGCGCGAGCGCATCAGCCTCGGCATCAAGCAGCTCGCCAAGGACCCGTTCTCGAGCTACATCGCCGAGAATCCCAAGGGCACGATCGTCCGCGGCGTGGTCAAGGATGTCGACGCGCGCGGTGCAGTCATCGATCTCGGCAACGGGATCGAGGGGCAGCTGCGCGCCTCGGAGCTCGGCCGCGACCGCATCGAGGATGCGCGCACGGTGCTCAAGGTGGGCGAGGAGATCGAGGCGAAGTTCACGGGCGTCGACCGCAAGTCGCGCACGATCTCGCTGTCGATCAAGGCCAAGGAGGCGCATGAGGAGGCCGAGGCGGTGCAGAGTTACCGCTCCTCGGAGGCCGCGCCGACCGGCACGAGCCTGGGCGATCTGCTCAAAGAGCATATCGGAGATCGTGGCTAGGTCCTGAACGCCGCCGCTCCCCCTTTGCCGGGGGCGGCGGCGAGTCAACTGCGACATGACCAAATCTGAGCTCATCGAAATTATCGCGGCCAAGCAGAAGCATCTGCCGGCCAAGGATGTCGAGCTCGCCCTGAAGCAGATTCTCGAGGTGATGAGCGATGCGCTCGCCCAGGGCGAGCGCATCGAGATCCGCGGCTTCGGCAGCTTCTCGCTGCACTTCCGCCCGCCCCGCCAGGGACGCAATCCCAAGACGGGCGAGGCGGTGGCGCTCTCGGGCAAGCACGTGCCGCATTTCAAGGCGGGCAAGGACCTGCGCGAGCGGGTCAACGAGGGGGCGGATCAACCCATCCGCGGCTAGCCTCGCGCCGCTCACTGCGCTCACCGGCGCATGTTAAATTGCCGGCCGTGATCGCGCTGCCCGCCTATCTGCTCGCGTTGGCCTTCGGCGCCATCGGCCTCGCCGCGTGGCTGCTCGGGCGAGTCACCGCCAACGGCCGCACGGTGCGTCTGCCGCGCGATTACTACGTCGGGCTCGATCATCTGATCAACGATCGCTTCGATCATGCGGTCGAGGTGTTCGCGCGCATGGCCGAGACGGGCGACGCCGCCGAGATCCAATTCGCGCTGGGGAGCCTGTTTCGACGCCGCGGCGAGGTCGACCGCGCGATCGCGATCCACAGCCGCCTGCGCGAGCAGGGCACCACGGCGCTGCGCGACAAGGCGGCCTTCGCCCTGGCGCTGGATTACTTGAGCGCCGGTCTGATGGACCGCGCCGAGCAGCTGTTCGAGGAGCTCGCCTCCTCGGCCGAGTATCGCCACATCGCGCTCGATCAGCTGCTGCGCATCTACGAGGCGCAGGGCGATTGGAACAATGCGCTCGAGACGCTGCACGCGCTGCCGGCGCAGGTGCAGAGCGAGCGGGCGCGGGTCGCCGCGCACTATCTGTGCGAGCTCGCCGAGCAGGCGCTCGGCCAGGGCGATGCGCCGCGCGCCCGCGCACTGCTCGGTCAGGCCATGGCACGCGCGCATGACCTGCCGCGCGCAGAGGTGCTCTCGGCGCGCATCGCCGAGGCGGCAGGCCGGCACGCCGAGGCGCTCGAGGGCTATCTGACGATTCTCGAGACGCATCCGGCGCTTGCGATCGAGATGATTCCGCGCGCGCTCGCGCTCGCCCGCGAGGTCGAGGAGCCGCGGGTGCTCGCGGCGCTGTGGACGCGGTTGCAGCGAGCCGGTCAGACCGCCCCGCGCGAGCTTGCAGTGCTGCTTGCGAGCGCCCTTCCGCCGGAGCAGCTGCAGCGGCTCGCCGATGTGCAGGGGCCGCAGGCCGAGGCGGCCGCCGAAGCCTACTCGATGGCGCTGCTGCTGAAGCGGCTTGGCGATGCCGGTGGGCGCTATCAGTGCGAGGAGTGCGGCCTGCTCAGCATCGGCTGGTACTGGCGCTGCCCGAAGTGCCGCGCCTGGGACAGCATGCGCCCGGCGGCGTTCAAGTGGGAGTTGAGTCCGCCGGAGGCGGCCTTTGCGGCGCGTGCGGGCGCCAGAGAGCGGCCCGCGCGGGATGATCGGCGCGATCTGGGTGGGGCCGGGCGCTAAACTAGGTACATAGACGGCCCATACGGCCAAGCACAGGTTTCCAGGAGACCATCATGCGGACAGCTCCAAAGTCGATCATACGCACGGCCGTATTCCCGGTGGCCGGCCGCGGTACGCGCTTCCTGCCGGCGACCAAGGCGAGCCCCAAGGAGATGCTGCCGGTGGTCGACAAGCCGCTCATCCAGTACGCGGTGGAGGAAGCGCTCGCCGCCGGCGCGACCCGGCTGGTGTTCATCACCGGCGCGGCCAAGCGCGCCATCGAGGATCATTTCGATTCCGACCAGGAGCTCGAGCAGCTGCTCGAGCGCCAGGGCAAGAGCAGCCTGCTCAACCAGATCCGCAGCGTGTTGCCCTCCTACGCGTCCTGCATCTACATCCGCCAGCCCGCCCCTCTCGGGCTCGGGCACGCGGTGCTGTGCGCGCAGCCGGCCGTCGGCGCCGAGCCGTTCTTCGTGCATCTGGCCGATGACCTGATCCGCAGCGACGTGGCGTGCCTGGCGCAGATGGCCGAGGTGTACGACTCGAAGCGCGCGAGCGTGCTCGGTGTGCAGGCCGTGCCCCGCACGGACACTGACAAGTACGGCATCGTGGCGGTGGAGGCGGACAAGTCGGCGACCAGCCGCGTGCGCAGCATCGTGGAGAAGCCCAAGCCGAACGTGGCCCCCTCGAACCTCGCCGTCGTGGGCCGCTACGTGCTGGCGCCGGCGATCTTCGAGCACCTGGAGAAGCTCGGCCGCGGCGCGGGCGGGGAGATTCAGCTCACCGACGGGATCGCGGCGCTGATGCGCGAGGAGGCGGTGTACGCGTACCGCTTCTCCGGCACCCGCTACGACTGCGGCAGCAAGCTCGGCTACCTGCAGGCCACCGTCGAGTACGCCCTCGGCCATCCCATGCTGGGGAAGGATTTCCGCCGCTACCTGCGCAGTCTGCAGCTCGAGATGGACTCGGGCGCACCGCCGGCGCGACGGCGCCACACCAACGGGACGGGCGCGCGCCGCCGCGCCCAGCGGCCCTCTTCGCCGGCCTGAGCGCGGCGCGCTAGGCCGGCTGGATGGCCGGCGGGTGCGTCGGGGCGCGCGTCACGATGTGCGCCAGAGTGTTGATGTTGTCGACCAGGCGGTCGCAGGCGCCGATGAGCTCGCCGGCGAGTCCGCCCCCCGCCGCCAGCTCACGCGCGAGTTGCCGCTGCGCGGCGCGGATTGGCGGCAGCGCATGCGGCTCGCGGTGCGTGTTCAGGGCAGCTGCCGCCTCCTCGAGCGCCGCGGCGCTCTCGCGAATGAACGGCCCGAGGGCTGCGCGCAGCGGCGGCGGCGCCTGGTGCCCGAGCAGCGCCTCGAGAGTCATGATGGTGCGCGCCAGGCGATTGCCGTTGGCGAGCAGCGACTGCGCCAGCTCCGCAAGCGCCGGCGGCGTGGCGGGCTCGGCGAGCAGGCGCTTCACCGACGCTTCGGCGTTGACCCGCGCCACACGGGCGCCTTGCCGTCCGTCGCGCCGCTCCTCGGCGCCGCCGCCCACGAGTGCCGTCAGATAGGCCGCGTAGGCGAGCAGCATCTGCGCCAATGTCTCGCGCGTGCGCCCCTTCTCCCAGGTGGGCCATAGGGCGTAGGCGGCGAGCGCCACGGCGCTGCCGATGACGGTGTCGATGAGCCGGGCGATCACGGTCGGCTCGGGCGCCTCGCCGGCGAAGGCGAGCAGCAGCACCACCAGGCCGGTGAGGCAGGCGACCGCCACACCGTAGTGCACGGTGCCGAAGTAGCGGAACCCCGCGCACAGCACCGCCAGTACCGCCAGGTGCATCCAGGCGTTGGCCGGCAGAACATGAACCAGGGCGGTGGTCAGCAGCAGACCCAGTACGGTACCGACCACGCGCAGCAGGCCGTAGCTCAAGGTGCCCGCATAGTCCGCGCGCAGCACGATCGCGACGGTCATCGGCAGCCAGTAGCCGTGCTCGACCGGCAGCACCCGGCCGAGCCACAGCGCGAATGAGAAGCACACGGCGCTGCGAACGGCATGGCGGAACGCCGCGGAGGCGGGCGTGAGGTTGGCGGCGAGGATGGCGAGCGGGGACTGCGGGCGCAGCGCGCGCGGCAGCTGCAGGTCCTCATCGCTGGGGTGGCGCAGCCCTTGCGTTGCGGCGCGCTCCGCGTTGCGTACCGCGGCGGAAAGTTGACCCGATAGCGCCTGAAAATGCCGCCACGGACCCTCCGGCAGCGCCGCCTCGTGCTCGCCGGCGCTGCGTTCCGCGCTCTGCAGGAGCTCGAGCGCATCGTGCATGCTGCGCTGCGGGTCCGAGCCCGCCGTCACCGCCGCGGCGATCGCATCGAGCACTTGAGCGCTCTCGCGCTGCACCAGAGGGGCGATCTGCGGCCCCGGCTCGGCCGACTCCAGCGCGGTGAGCTCGAGGCGGGCGCGCTCGGCAAGCTCGAGCATCACACCGAAGTAGTCCATCACCGCGCCGCGCGCACGGTGCGGACCGAGCAGCGTGTGCTGCAGCCCGGTCATCCCGCCGGTGAGCTCGAGCGCCGCTGCGCTGTCGCGCGTCCCGCCGCGCGCCATGGCGGCGAGCCCACGGTAAACGGCGGCAAGCGCTGCGCGCTCCGGTCCGTAGCGCTGCAGCGGCCATGCCGCGATCGAGACCAGCGTGAGCAGCAGTCCCCCGGCTGCGACCTCTGCGGTCAATTGCAGGGCGGCCCCGAGCGTGGGGGCCGGCAGGTCGGTGGCGACCACCAGCAGCACCATCGCGTTCATGCCCACCCGCGCGATGGCATCGCCGAAGGTCACGAGCAGCGCGCCGGCGAAGCCGACGGCGAGAGCGGCGATGAGCAGCGCGGGCAGGTGGTGATTCAGCGTCAGGCCAAGAAAGGTGGCGATGGCGCCTGCGGCCGAGACCGCGAGCAGGCGCTCGAGGCGCTGCCGGTAGGGGCCCGGCTCATCCGAATACATGGTGGTGAGCGCGCCCACCGACACGGCGATGCCGGCGAGCAGCTGCCCGCTGCCGATGCCCCAGGCCAGCGGCACAACGACCGCGGCGGTGTTGCGCAGCAGCACGCGCCAGGGAACCTGCGCCGGCTGGGTCGTCAGCAGGACCGACAGGACTCTGGCCCGCAGGCTGTTAGGCGGGGGGCGCATCCGGTGGGCTTAGGCCACAACAGCGTCCGGTCCGGGTGCATTGAGGCCCTGCATCGAGCGCAGGCGAGCGCGAGCAGGCGGCGCCACGCATCGGCGCGGCCCAAGCCGCAGGAACTCGCACCAGCCGAGACTCCTCTGGCGCCGCTGCGCACTTGTCACGATGAAGTCGGCCACGGCGTGAGCATAGTCGCAGCGTCACGACTCGTCGAGTGCGGACGCCTCGAGTCGGAGCTTACTGCCTGAAGTGTCCACTCGCTGAGCGCCGAGCGGCGGGAATGGGTTAGGGAAGATGGACCGACACGACCGCACCGCCGCCGGGGCGATTGGCGATCATCAGCCGCCCCCCGTGTGCCTCGATGATCTCGCGGCACAGGGTGAGCCCCAGGCCCGAGCCCGAGGACTTGGTCGAGAAGAACGGCAGCAGCGCATCGCGCAGCGCCTGTTCCGTGAGCCCCGTGCCCCGGTCGGCCACCTCGATGCGCACGCCGTCCGCCTGCCCGTGCACGGCCAGCGTGATTTGCTCGGATGGCGAGCCGGACTCGCGGGCATTCTTGACGAGGTTGATGATCACCTGCTCGAGCTGGCCGGCATCGGCGTTGGTCTCGTGCAAGGGCAGGGGCCCCTCGATGCGAAAGCCGAGCGAGGCGGCGAGCGGCATGAGGAACGGCTCCCAGCTGAGCGGCGCCGGCCGGGGCCGGGGGAGCTTGGCAAAACGCGCATAGCCGTCGATGAACGCGGCCAGATGCGAGGTGCGCTCGCCGATGGTGGCGAAGATGCGCTCGAGCTGCGGACCCTGCCGGGCCGGATCGGACTGCTGGGCGAGGAGCTTGCCGGAGTGCACCAGCGAGCTGATGGGGGCGACCGAGTTGTTGAGCTCGTGCGCGATGACCCGGATGACCTTCTTCCAGACCGCGATTTCCTGCGCGGCGAGCTCGCGCGTCAGGCGCTCGAGCAGCCACAGCTGATGCGGCCGCGCATTCAGCAGGAACTCCCGCCGGGAGAAGCGGTAGACCTCGCTCTCGGGGCCGGCGCCGAGGGTGAAGAGCGTGTCGCTGCCGGCCGCGATCGCCATGCACAGCTCGCTCGGCTGTCCCGCCAGCAGCGCGCGCACCTCCAGGCCCTCCAGACGGCGCCCGGCGCGCAGCAACTGCCGTGCGGCGAGGTTGCCGAACACGATGCGGCCGGCGTCGCTGCTCAGGACGAGCGCGACGGGCGTGGTCTGCAGCACCGTATCGAGCAGCAGCTCGCGCTGATACAGATCGAACCGCTCGCGGCGCAGCAGCGCGCCGAGGCCGTTGTAGGCCTCGACCAGCTCGCGCAGCTCAAGCGGCACGGGAGCCGCGATGCTGACGCTGAAATCCCGATCGCGCAGACTCTCGATCCCGCCGCTCACCGCGCCGAGGGTCTGGCGCCAGGGCCGCGCGGCGCGCACCGCGAGCCACAGCACCGCCGGCAGACAGGCCGCGAGCGCCGCGGCGAGTCCGAGCAGGCCCGAGTCGAACCAGCGCGAGGCCGCGGTGCTCAGCGCCGCCGCCAGCACCGCCATCAGCGCGAGCGCGACGCTGAGCCGCCCGGCGAGTGAGCCGCGGAGCCTGGCGATCATGCCTCGGTCTTCAGACCCAGCTTTTCCATGCGCCGGTAGAGCGCCTGCCTCGAGAGGCCGAGCTCGCGCGCGGC
>JAKCEJ010000229.1 GCA_021838065.1 Pseudomonadota bacterium | reverse complement strand
CATCGAGCGCTTCTCGCCGGAGCTGGTGTCGTGGAACGGCTCGGGGTTCGACCTGCCGGTGCTCGCCTACCGGGCGCTCGCCGCCGGGGTGCAGGCGAGCCGCTTCTGGGAGACGGGAGACTCGGACCCGGCGTTCCGCTACAACAACTATCTCAGCCGCTTCCACTGGCGGCACGTCGACCTGATGGACGTGCTCTCGGGCTTCCAGGGGCGCGGGCGCATCTCGCTCGAGCGCATGGCGCAGCTGCTCGGCCTGCCGGGCAAGCTCGGCTTCTCCGGCGCGCAGGTCTGGGAGGCCTTTCAGGCCGGGAACATCGAGGGCATCCGCCGCTACTGCGAGACCGACGTGCTCAACACCTATCTGGTCTACCTGCGCTTCGAGCTGCTGCGCGGGCGGTTGACCCGCGCGGCGCACCAGGCCGAGCTCGAGCGCTTGCGCGCGCTGCTGCGCGCCGGCGAGGGGCCGCATCTCGCGCAGTTTCTGCACGCCTGGGAAGGGGCGCAATGAGCACCGCCGCGGCGGCGCGCAGCCCACCCGGCCCCGAGGAGTGCGCCCGCGTCGTCGCGCTGACGCACGAGGGCGAGGGCATCGTGCGCGAGGGCAAGACGGTATTCATCCCCGGCGCGCTGCCGGGCGAGACGGTGCGCTTCGTGCGCTCACGCCGTCATCGCCGGCACGATGAAGGGCGGTTGCTCGAGGTGCTCGAGCCGGCTGGCGCGCGCGTGGTGCCGCGCTGCGCGCACTTCGGGGTGTGCGGCGGCTGCGCGCTGCAGCACCTCGCGGGCGAGGCGCAGCTCGCCTTGAAGCAGACCGAACTCGCCGACAACCTCGAGCGGCTCGCGCGGGTGGCCGTGCCGCGTTGGCTCGAGCCGCTCGCCGGTCCCGCGTGGGGCTATCGGCGGCGCGCGCGGCTCGGCGTCAAATACGTCGCCAAGAAGGGCAAGGTGGTCGTCGGCTTTCGTGAACGCAGCGCGCCGTATGTCGCCGACGTACAGCGGTGCGATGTGCTGAGCGCGCCGGTCGGCGATTGGGTTGTGCCGCTCGGGGAGCTCATCGGCACCCTCGGGATCCGCGAGCAGCTGCCCCAGATCGAGGTGGCCGTGGCCGACAATGCCACCGCGCTCGTGCTGCGCGTGCTCGCGCCGCCGTCTGCCGCCGACCGCGAGCGGCTGCGCGCCTTCGCCCTGCGCTACGGGGCGCGCCTGTACCTGCAGCCGGGGGGCCTGGAGACGATCGAGCCGCTCGATGGGGGCGCTCAGACCGAGCCGCTGCACTATGCGCTGCCCGAGTCCGGCGTGACGCTCGAGTTCCTGCCGAGCGATTTCGTGCAGATCAACGGCGAGATCAACCGCGCGCTGGTGGCGCGCGCCGTGGCGCTGCTCGCGCCGGGGCCGCACGATGCGGTGCTCGATCTGTATTGCGGGCTGGGCAACTTCACGCTGCCGCTGACGCGCTCGGGCGCGAAGGTCGTTGGCGTGGAAGGCGAGGCGGGGCTCATCGAGCGCGCGCGTGGCAACGCCGCGCGCAACGGGATCGCCAATGCCGAGTTCCACGTCGCGGACCTGTCCCAGCCTCCCGATCCGCAGACCTCCTGGCTGCGCGGTCCCTACAGCCACGTGCTGCTTGATCCGCCCCGGGTCGGCGCGCGCGAGGTGCTCGCGGCGGTGGCGGCCCTGCGGCCGCGGCGCGTGCTGTACGTGTCCTGCCATCCCGGCAGTCTCGCCTGCGATCTGGGCGTGCTGGTCCATGAGCACGGCTTCGTGCTCGAGGCCGCCGGGGTCATCGACATGTTTCCGCATACCGCGCACGTGGAGTCGATGGTCGTGCTCAGCGCCCCGGGAGAGGCACGGACATGACGCTCGGCCCGCTGATGATCGATCTGACGGGACCTGCCCTCGAGGGTGCCGAGCGCGAGATGCTCGAGCATCCCCTGGTGGGCGGAGTGATCCTCTTTTCCCGCAACTACACCGACCCGGCGCAGCTCACCGCGCTGGTCAACGCGATCCACGCGGCGCGCAGCCCGCCGCTGCTGGTCGCGGTCGATCACGAGGGTGGGCGGGTGCAGCGCTTCCGCGAGGGATTCTCCGCGCTGCCCTCGGCGCGGCGCATCGGCCGGCAGTTCGATCTGGCCGAGAGGAGCGGGCTCGAGCTTGCGCGCGAGATGGGCTGGCTCATGGCCGCGGAGCTCGGCGCCTGCGGCGTGGATCTGTCGTTTGCGCCGTGCGTCGACATCGATCACGGCGTCAGCTTCATCACCGATCGGGCCTTTCACAACCGGCCGCAGGCGGTGAGCCAGCTCGCGAGCGCCTATGTCCAGGGCATGCGCGAGGCGGGCATGGCCGCCACCGCCAAGCATTTTCCGGGGCATGGCGCCGTGACGGCCGATTCGCACGCCACGCTGCCGGTCGACCGCCGCGAGCTTGCGGACCTCGACGGCGATCTGATGCCGTACCGGCGGCTCATCCCCAACGGGTTGCCGGCGGTGATGGTCGGGCATCTGCTCTTCCCGGCGGTCGATGCGAGACCGGCGAGCTTCTCGCACCGCTGGATCGGGCAGGTGCTGCGCGGCGAGCTGCGTTTCCAGGGCGCGGTGTTCACCGATGACCTCTCGATGGGCGGCGCCGTGGCGTACGGTGACATCGTGACGCGTGCGCAGCAGGCGCTCGCGGCCGGCTGCGACATGTTGCCGGTGTGCAATGCGCGCGCTGCGGTGGAAACGTTGCTGCATGCGTTGAAAGCGGCACAGGCGCCGGCCTCCGGAGTGCGTCTGGCGCGGCTGCACGGGCGTGACCGGCAGACGCCAGAGGCGCTGCGCGCCTCGCAGCGCTGGCGGGATGCGCAGAAGCGTCTCGCGGCCTGCGCAGCGGTGCCGACGCTCGATCTCGACGCCGGGGACCGGTAGCGTCGCATCGCGCTGCGGTGCCTGCGCGGGTGACAAGTGTCACCCGAGGCCGGTGACGCATCCCACTGGGCGATCGTATCGGCCGAGGCGATGATGCGTCCCGCCCTCGGGCTCCGCCGTACAGGACGGGGTTCGGCGAGGGCCGAATTTACCTGGACCGGACGCTGCCGTAGAATGCGCTCATCGTCGTGCCACGCGTTGGGTTCCGACCGGTCGGGGGGAGGGAAACTACAGTGGGAATGGCCGGTCAGCGTGGATTCGCACAATAACAACGAGCTGCTGGCTCAGCTGAAGATCGATCGCGGCCAGCGCGAGCCGGTGCATGCGCCGCGCGGTCTGTGGGTCGCGCTCGCCGTCGTGGCGGTGCTCGCGGTGCTGGCCGCAGGGGCGTATTTCTTCCTGGCGCGGGACCGGGTGCTCACCGTCAAGACCGCCACCGCCATGGCCCCCTCGGCACTCTCGGCGCCCGCGGCGGTCCTGCAGGCGAGCGGCTACGTGACCGCCGAGCGCGAAGCGACGGTGTCAGCGCAGATCGCCGGCATGCTGACCAACGTGTACTTCCAGGAAGGCGAGTATGTGCACCGCGGGCAGATGCTGGCGCGCCTGGATGACAGCGCCACGCTGGCCGCCCTGCGCCAGGCGCAGGCGCAGCAGCAGGCCGCCCAGGCGCTGCTGCAGCAGTACCGGGTACAGTGGGCCGAGGCGCGGCGCGACCTGGCGCGCGATGAGGCGCTTATCGGCCAACACCTGGTGTCGGTGCAGGCGCTGCAGCAGGCCCAGACGCAGGCCGCCTCGCTCGGCGCCCAGGTCCTCTCCCAGCGCCGCCAGGTGGCGGTGGCGCGCGCGACGGTGCAGGCCGCGCAGGTGCAGGAGGACTATACGGTGGTGCGCGCGCCCTTCAGCGGGGTGGTGGTCGACAAGGCGGCGCAGATGGGCGAGATGATCTCGCCGTTCTTCGGCGGCGGCGGCTTCACGCAGACCGGCATCGCGACCATCGTCGACATGAATTCCCTCGAGGTCGATGTGGACGTCAACGAGGCGTACATCGATCGCGTGCACGCAGGCCAGCCGGCGGTGGCGGTGCTGGATGCGTATCCGAGCTGGCGCATTCCGGCGCACGTCATCGCCATCGTGCCGACGGCCGACAAGAGCAAGGCGACGGTGCGGGTGCGCGTGGCGCTCGAGAGCAAGGACCCGCGCATCCTGCCGCAGATGGGGGTGCGCGTGTCGTTCCTGCAGCGCGCAACCGCCGGCGCCGTGGCGCACTCGAGCGTGCCGGCGGGCATGGTGTGGGTGCCGGCCTCGAGTGTGGCGCATCGCGGCGGCCGCGCCGTGGTGTTCGCCGTCAAGAACGGACGGGTCGAGGCGCGGACCGTGACCCTGGGTCCGGTCCGCTCGGATCTGAGGGCCGTGGGCGGAATCGCCGCCGGCAGCGCCGTGGTGCGCGCGCCGCCGGCGGATCTCGCCGACGGCGATCGTGTGAGCATCGGGAAGGAGTGAGGCGTATGAGCGCATTGGTCGAGATCCGCTCCCTGAGCAAGGTGTACCAGCGGGGCCGGCAGCGCATCGAGGTGCTGCATCACATCAACCTCGATGTCGCGCAGGGCGAGTTCGTGGCGCTGATGGGCCCCTCGGGCTCGGGCAAGACGACGCTGCTGAACCTCATCGGCGGACTCGACACGCCCACCGAGGGCACGCTGTCGGTCGCCGGCGAGCGCATCGATGAGCTCGGGCAGGGGGCGCTCGCGCGCTGGCGCGCCGCGCACGTCGGGTTCGTGTTCCAGTTCTACAACCTGCTGCCGATGCTCTCGGCGCAGCGCAATGTGGAGCTGCCGCTGCTTCTGACCAAGCTCAAGGGCAGCGAGCGCCGGCGCAACGCGAGCGTCGCGCTGCAGCTGGTCGGGCTCGCCGACCGCGCCACGCACAAGCCCGGAGAGCTCTCCGGAGGACAGCAGCAGCGCGTGGCGATCGCGCGGGCCATCGTGTCCGATCCGACGCTGCTGGTGTGCGATGAGCCGACCGGCGATCTGGACCGCCAGTCGGCCGAGGAGGTGCTGTCGCTCCTGCAGCAGCTCAATCGCGCCCACGGCAAGACCATCGTCATGGTCACGCACGATCCGAAGGCCGCCGAGCACGCCGGGCGGATTCTGCACCTG
>JAKCEJ010000228.1 GCA_021838065.1 Pseudomonadota bacterium | reverse complement strand
CGGCGGCGTCGCGCTCGGCGGTGACACGGTCGAGATCGGCCTTGGGCACGACCTGCTGATCGTACATGTCGCGGATTCGCCCATAGCGCGTCTGCGCCTCCGTCGCCCGCGCCTGCGCGGCACGCAGCGCCGCGCGCGCCTGGCCGAGATTTGCGCGCTGGATCGTGGCGTGCAGCCGCATCAGCAGAGCCCCCGCCGGCACGAAATCATCCACATGGTGATAGATCGCCGCCACTCGGCCGGCGGTCTGCGCGGTCAGCGTGGCGCGATCGACGGCCTGCACGATGCCGTCAAAGCGCCATTGCGCCGCGGCCTGCTCGAACTCGACACGCACCGAGGCGAGCGGCGGGGCGCCCGAGTGCGGCTGCGGCGCGCGGTGCGCGCCGCAGCCGGCGAGTCCACCGGCCGCCGCGCACGCCACGGCTGCGAGAAACACTCCACGTCGGCTCATCGCGCGCTCCCTTGCGCTCAGAACGCTGCGCCGGGCTTGACACCGAAACGCTTGAGGATCCTGGCGAGCGGACAGAAACCGCTGAAGGCCGACTGGAGCATGTTCGCGCCGACGAACGCGGGCACGAGCAGCCACCAGGGGCTCGCGAGAGCGCTCAGCAGCACACCGATCAATATGAAACTGCCCGCGAAGGCGAAGACGAGCCGATCGATTGACATGACATTCTCCCGTAAATGCCGCCGCAGGACGGCGCGCTACCGAGCGCGGCGGGCATTATATTAGTACTAGCTAATTTAGCAAGTGGCGATTTTCGCATGACTGGCTTACACTTTCGGGGTGATGCGAACCCGTGCGCCATCCGCACCCAGGAGCCGCGGCGCTCAGCTGCGCGGCGGTGCGCTTGCGCACGCGGCACGCGACATGAAGCCGCACTGCGGCGAGGCCGCCGACGTGCTGCGGGCGCTCGGCAACGAGCAGCGTCTGATGATCCTGTGCCATCTGGTGCCTCGGCCGCTGTCGGTCGGCCAGTTGAACGAGCGGGTCACGCTCAGCCAGTCCGCCCTCTCGCAGCACCTCGCGGTGCTGCGCAAGGCGGGAATGGTGCGCACCGAACGCCAGTCGCAAACGGTCTACTACTCGCTCGCCCCCGGCATCGTCACGCGCCTACTCGGGGTGCTCCACGATGAATTTTGCGGCCTCTGACCCCTCGTGCTTCAATACGCGGTTTCCACCGCGACTGCGTACAAACCCCATGCCCGGACTGTTCGACCCGATCCAGCTTGGCGAGCTGCGCCTGCCCAACCGCATCGTCATGGCGCCCCTGACGCGCAGCCGCGCCGGCGCCGGGCGCGTGCCCAACGCGCTGATGTGCGAGTACTACCGCCAGCGCGCCACTGCGGGGCTCATCATTTCGGAGGCCACTGTGGTGACGCCCATGGGCATCGGCTACGCCGACACCCCGGGGATCTGGTCGGACGAGCAGGTCGAGGGATGGCGGCAGGTCACAAGCGCGGTGCACGCCGAGGGCGGACGGATGTTCCTGCAGCTCTGGCACGTCGGCCGGGTGTCGCATCCGCTGTTTCTCGGCGGTCAATTGCCGCTCGCTCCGAGCGCCATCGCGCCCGAGGGTCACGTCAGTCGCGTGCGGCCGAAGGCCCCGTACGTGGTCCCGCGTGCGCTCACGCGGGAGGAGCTCCCGGATGTCATCGCCGCATTTGCCCGCGGCGCCGAGAATGCCGTGCGCGCCGGCTTCGACGGGGTGGAGCTGCACGGGGCCAACGGCTATCTGCTCGATCAGTTCCTGCAGGACAGCACCAACCGGCGCGAGGACGATTACGGCGGCTCCATCGCCAATCGGGCCCGGCTGCTGCTCGAGGTGGCCGATGCGGTGATCAAAGTGTGGGGACCGGGACGCCTCGGCGTGCACCTCGCCCCGCGGGGAGATGCCCACTCCATGGGCGACTCGGACCGCGCCGCGACCTTCGGCCACGTGGTGCGCGAGCTGTCCCGGCGCCGGATCGCGTTCCTCTGCGTGCGCGAGCATCTCGAGGGCGAGCGCATCGGCCCGCAGCTGAAGCGCGAGTTCAGCGGGGTCTACATCGCGAACGAGAAGCTCACGCTCGAGAGCGCGACGCGGCTGCTCGAGAGCGGCGAGGCCGACGCGGCCGCCTTCGGCAGGCTGTTCATCGCCAATCCGGATCTGCCCGAGCGCCTGCGAACCGCAGCGCCCCTCAACGAGCCGCGGCCGGAGTTCTTCTATACGGGCGGTGCAACCGGATACACCGATTATCCCGAGCTCGCAACCGCCAAGTCCGCAGGCCGCGGCGCGTAAGCCCGCTCAGCTCCCGAAGCTGAAGCAGGAATAGACCTTCCCGCCGATGCGGCCGCGGAACGTGGCGCGGCCCGGGTCCTCCCCGGCCGCTCCCGCGGCGACCATCAGCGGAATAAGGTGCTCGGCACGTGGATGACAGGCGCGCGCGTTCGGCGCGGAATGCCAGTCGATGAGCCGCGAGCGGCGTTCGGCCGCATCGGCCGTCGCAACCGTCGCATTCAGCCATTCGTCGAAGGCACCCGAACCGTCCTCTGCGCCATCGAACACCCGGCGCAGGTTGTGGTAGCTGCTGCCGCTGCCGATGAGCAGCACCTGCTCGTCGCGCAGCGGCGAGAGCGCCGCGCCGATGGCCAGATGACGCGCAGGATCCAGATCGGCCGCGAGCGAGAGCATGAGCACCGGGATGCGCGCCGGGGGATCGATGATGAGCATGGGCACGAACACGCCATGATCGAAGCCGCGCTCGGCGTTGGCGGCCGCCGCGATGCCAGCCGCCTCGAGCAGGCCGCGCACGCGCTCGGCGAGCTGCGGTGCGCCGGGGGCCGGATACTCCAGCCGATAGGTGTGCGGCGGGAAGCCGTAGTAATCGAACAGCATCGGCGGGGCCGGCGCGGTGCTCACCGTCGGCACGGCCTCTTCCCAATGCGCCGAGACCATCACAATGGCGCGCGGCGGCGCCGGCAGGCTCGCCAGCAGGCCGGCGAGATAGGCGCGCAATCCGTCGTAGGCATGCGCTCCGATGGGCTCGGGGAATTCCATCCAGAAGCACGGGCCGCCGCCGTGCGTGAGATACACCGTCGGCTGCCGCGCAAGATTCGTCATGGCCCGCTCCGCCTGATACGCCCCGCTCATGCTAGCATCCAGCCGCGATGCGTCACGAGAGCCTCAGGCGCTTAGGCGAACCGCAGGACATTCCGGTACGGCCCGGGGTCGCCGTGCGACTCTCGGAGCGCCTGTGGCGATTGACCTGCGCCAATGCCGGGCTGATGACCGGTCCGGGAACGAACAGTTATTTCGTGGGCGAGGCGGATCAGTGGGCGCTGATCGATCCGGGACCGGCCGACCCGGCTCACCTCGGCGCCCTGCAGAGCGCCGCACCCGGACCGATCCGTCACATCCTGGTCACCCACACGCATCCGGATCACTCCCCGGGCGCCGCGGTGCTGCGGCGGCTCACGGGCGCGCAGCTTCTGGGGCGCGTAAGCGAGCACCCCCGGGGCCAGGACAGCACATTCGTGCCCGACCGTGAGCTGTCCGATGGGGATACGCTGCAGCTTGGGGCGCACACCACGCTGCGCGTGTATCACACGCCGGGCCACGCCTCCAACCATCTTTGCTATCTGCTCGAGTCCGAGCGGCTGCTGTTCACCGGGGATCACATCATCCAGGGCTCGACCGTCGTGATTGATCCGCCCGACGGCGACATGAGCGCCTATCTCACCTCGCTGCGGCGGCTGCTCACCGAGGACCTCGCGGCGCTCGCTCCCGGCCACGGCACGATCATTCCCCACCCGCACGAGGCATTGTGCGCCCTCATCGCCCACCGCTTGAGCCGCGAGTTACGGGTGTACGCGGCCCTGAGCACGCAGGAGCCGGCGGCAATTGACACGCTCCTCGAGCGTGCTTACGACGACGTACCGCAGATGCTGCACGCGCTCGCCGCGCGCTCGCTGCTTGCACACCTGCTGAAGCTCGAAGCGGACGGGCGCGCGCGGCGCCGCGGCGATCGGTGGCTCGCGCTGCGCTGAGCCGCTCGACTCAGGCCGGCGCGCGCTCGAAGCGCTCGGCGAGCCACAGGACCACGGGCATCACCACCAGCACCAGCGGCAGCTGCACCACGGCGCCGGCGATGATCGCGATGGCGAGCGGCTGGAGCATCTGATCGCCCGAGCCGCTGATCGCCGCGCCGAGCGGCACCAGCGCCAGGATCATCGCCAGCGTGCTCATGGTGATCGGCCGCAGCCGATTCAGCGCCGCATCGTAGAGCGCCTGACGGCGCGGCAGGCTCTTCGAGAGCATCTGGTATTCCGAGACGTAGAAGATCGCCATCTCCGTCGAGATGCCGACGATCATCACCATGCCCATCATGGCGGTGATGTTGAGCTCGACCCTCGTCACCCACAGTCCGATGAACACCGCGCCGGTGGAGATGAGCGAGCTCAGCATGATGACGACCGGAATCACGAACCGCTCGTAGAGGAACAGCAGCAAAATGAGCTCCGCCGCGATCGCTGCGCCGAACACGCGGATCATGCCGTGCACGGCGAGCTGCTCCTGCTTGTACTGACCGCCCAAGGTGTACATCACCCCCGGGGGCAGCAGCCCCGGCTTGGCGAGCACCGCCTCGACGCCGGAGATGGTCGTACTCAGGGCGTAGCCGCCGCTGGTCTGCGCGGTCACCGCCACCATCTGCGCGAGATTGTCGCGGGTGAGCTGCGGCTGGCCGGCCACGAACTGCACCTTCGCGACGGTCGCGAGCCGCAGCACCCTGCCGTTGGCCGCGCGGATCGGCAGGTCGCCGAGCTGGCTGCGATAGATGCGCCGCTCAGGCGGGCTCAGCCACAGCCGCACGCCGATGTCCTGCACGGTGCCGAGGAAGCGGGTCACCACCGCGCCATGCAGGTAGTGATAGACCTGATTCTCCACGTCCGCCACGGTCAGCCCCTCCATGGCTGCCGCCGCCGGGTTGACGTGGATGTTGAGCGCATCGCCGGCCGGCACCACGCCGTCGTTGACCGAAGCCGGCTCGATGCCGGGGACCTTGCGGATCGCATTGGCGACGCGGACCGCGACCGAGCCGAGCACCGCCGGATT
>JAKCEJ010000227.1 GCA_021838065.1 Pseudomonadota bacterium | reverse complement strand
AGGACGGGCAGCGTGCCCGGCCAGGCCGCCAGCACCTGCAGCGCGCAGCCGCCGAAGATCATCAGCAGCATCGTCAGCAGCGTCTCACGTTCCATTCTTCGCCCTCCGCCGGGCTGCCACCGCCTGCTCCAGTTCGGCGAGCAGCTCCGGATCGAGATCCTCGACCGCCTCCACCAGTGCGGCGGCCGCGGTGCGCGGCGTCGCGCCGAGCAGACGCGTCAGCGCGTTGCGCGCTCTGGCGCGCTCGACCGTCTCCCGCGCCACCCGGGGGCGGTACTGAAATGCCGCGCCCTTGCGCTGGCGCTGGATCAGCCCCTTCTCGCGCAGGCGGTCAACCACTTTGGCGATGGTCGTATACACCAGCCCCTGCGGCACGCCAAGCCGCTCGTGCAGCTCGCGCACCGAGGCGGTACCGAACTCCCACAACGCCGTGAGCACAGCGTATTCCAGATCGTCGGCGGGGAGTCGGAAGCTCTTCACAAGCCGAGTCTACGACTGGCGTCGTAAGCCGGCAAGCCGGCCGCGCGCCCGACCCAAGCGACGCCTTGACGGCGGCGGACGCGACCAGTGCAATGGCGCACCGGCCACTGAAGGACTGACCATGGTCATGGTTCACGCCAGCCTCGCGAACGACATCACCTGGCTGATCGCGGCGATTGCGGTCTGCGGGGTGCTGCTGCGCCCCTGGGGGATCTCCGAGGCGCTGTGGGCCGTGGCCGGCGCGTCGCTGCTCGTGCTGGGCTCGCTGCTGTCGTGGCAGCAAGCCTGGGTCGCCGTCGGGCGGGGAACCGATGTATACCTGTTCCTCGCCGGCATGATGCTGCTGGCGGAACTGGCCCGCGCGGAGGGCCTGTTCGACTGGGTCGCGGCGCACGCGGTGCGCGCCGCGCGCGGCTCGCCGCGCCGGCTCTTTGTCCTGATCTACCTGGTCGGCATCGGCGTGACGGCGCTGTTGTCGAACGATGCCACGGCGGTCGTCCTCACGCCCGCGGTTTACGCGGCGACCCGCCACGCGCGCACCGAACCGCTGCCGTACCTGCTGGTCTGCGCCTTCATCGCCAACGCCGCGAGCTTTCTGCTGCCCATCGCCAACCCGGCCAACCTGGTGGTCTACGCCAGTCACCTCCCGCCGCTCGGCCGGTGGCTTGCGCAGTTTCTGCTGCCTTCGGTTCTGGCCATCGTTGTGACGTATCTGACGCTGCGCGCCACGCAGAACAGGACACTGCAGGGCGCCTTTACCTGCGATGTGCCGGTGCCGCGCCTGAGCCGCGCCGCACGGCTCGCCGCCGCAGGCATCGGACTCACCGTGCTCGCGCTGCTGTGGGCGTCGGCGAGCGGACGGCAACTGGGCGTGCCCACCTTCAGCGCCGCCGCACTGACACTCCTGCTCGTGCTCGTGATCGAGCGACGCAACCCCTGGCCGCTCGTCAAGGAAGTCTCCTGGGGCGTCCTGCCGCTGGTCGCCGGCCTTTTCGTTCTCGTGGCCGGTCTCGCCCGCACCGGGCTGCTGGCGGCGCTCGGCGCGCTGATCGGGCACGTGGCGCTGCACGCCGGCCGTTTCGCGGTGCTGGCCGCCGGAGGGGGCGTGGCCGCCGCCAGCAATGTCATGAACAACCTGCCCGTGGCGCTCATTGCCGCCTCCGTCGGCACCGCGCACGGACTGTCGGACCTGCGCGCGGGCATGCTGATCGGCGTCGATCTCGGCCCGAATCTCTCGGTGACCGGCTCGCTCGCCACCATCCTGTGGCTGATCGCCCTGCGCCGCGAGCGAGTGCACATCGATGCAATGACCTTTCTTCGGCTCGGCGTGCTGGTCATGCCGCCGGCGCTGCTCGCGGCGCTCGCGGCAGCGGCGTTGGGACACGTGTTCTGAGATCCGCCCCCTGCGCACCGTTCTCGTGACGCACGGCACCATGAGTCACCGGCGCAATTGGTTCCATCGATGCATGAAATTTCCGGTGGCGGGAATTTATTCGCATCGCCCTCTGGCGGAGCGGCTGGAAATCCCTAAAATCTCCCGATGAGGATCAATCACCGGCATCGCCACGCATGGCTACTCGGCATCACGCTGCTGCTGGGTTCCCTCTCGCCGCTCGTGCACGCCGCACAACAGGCGGCAACGCCGCCGGCCGCCACGGCCATGCCGGCCCCGCTGCCGGCGCCCTCGGCCATTCACTACCCGAAGAAGCGCTCGGAGCTGAAGATGCTCTTCTTCCGCTCGCTCGGGGACATGAAGGCGTACTACACCGATCCGCTGCACTGGAAGCGGCGCAACTGGGAGTACTTCGGCGGCGCACTCGCGGCCATCGCGGTCGCGCACCAGTATGACACCGAGGTGCGCAACCACTTCGATGCCGGCTCGAGCCTGCCCTTCGGCGGCAAGCCGCCCTCGAGCGCCACGCTCACCGACGCGATGCCGGGATTTGCGGCCTTCGCGCTGACCTTCGGCTACGCCGCGCTGACGCACAGCAGCGAGGGCGAGTCTGAATCCTGGAACATGCTCGAATCGGCCGGACTCGCCTCCCTCACCGGCTTCACCATGAAATACATGTTCGGCCGCCAGCGGCCCTACCAGACCACCGACTCGAACAAATGGTTCGCCGGCGGCAGCTCGTTTCCCTCCCTGCACGTGACCGCCGCGTTCGCCATCGGCACTGTGCTCGCCGAGTCGGGCAATCCCAGGATCCGCTGGCTGCGCCGCGTGATCGGCTACGGCATCGGCCTCGGCACGGCCTACCTGCGCATGAAGCACAACGCCCACTGGCTGTCCGACACCGTTGCGGCCGCCGCCCTCGGCATGGCCACCGCCCACTTCGTCATGGACCGCAGGGCCCGCCAGGGCATGGGCAATTCGATGGTGACCGTGGTTCCCGTGCGCGGCGGCGCGATGCTCGCCTACGCCCACGATTTCAACTGACGGCGCCAGCGCCGGACGCTCCGGCGCACTCACCAGGAAAGATCGCGATCGCGGCCCGCGCCGGATTGACTCTCGGTCGAGCGCTCCGGCTCGCCTGCCGGCGCGTGACTCTCTGCCCCCTTCGCCCGTTCGGCGTGCCACGCCTCGATCGCTTGGCGCCGCACCGTCTCGCTCGGCAATAACCCGCCGCTCGGGGCTTGAGTTCCCGCAGCGCGGCCGCGCGCCTGGCGGTACTGCAGCCAGTCGCGCACCGCCTGTCGCTGCCGCTGCTCGGAGCCGCTGGACGTTGTGGTTTGCGCCGCCGGGGCCGAGGGCTGCGGGGCCGTATTGGGCGTCGCCGCGAGAGCCGACGAGTCGGCGCGCTCCGCGCGAGCCGCGACCCGGGCGCGATAGCGCTCGCGGATTCGTTCGGCGACTTCGCTGCGCTCGCCGCGCCGCTCCGAGGCGATGGCCGCGTAGGGAAGGCGCGGAAGCGGCTCGCGGTCGATGCCCTGAGCCTCGAGACTGCGCGAATCGACCCGCGCCTCGAGGTGCGCCGCGCGCAGATGCTCGTTGACGAGGTCCGCCCAGCGCTGGCGCAGCGCGATGAATTCCTTGCGGTTCGTGGGCAGGCCGAGCTCGGCGCGCGTCGTGCCTTTCATGTCGAGGCCCGTCTTCGGTCCGAGGCCATCGACTGCAACCTGGCGCGTCGAGGTCAGCAGGTGCGCATGGAAGTTGCGCTGATCTCCGAAGGGACGCGGCGCATGGACCGCCAGATCGACCGCGATGTTGTAGCGATCAGCGATCTCGCGCGAGAAGGCCCGCGCCAGGGCCACGCGCTGCGCGGCGGGCAGTTCCGGAGGCAGCGCGACCATGTACTCGCGCGCCACCCGCGAGTCCCGCCGCGTCTCGATCCGCTCCGCCGCATTCCACAGGCTCGAGCGCTCGCGCGCCCAATCGAGCGCCGCCCCGTGCTGCTCGAGCCGGGAGGGCAACAGGATCTCCTTGTGCAGCACGTCGCGGCGGTTGCGGTGATCGTAAACGGCCCCGGTCCGCTCGTCGCGGATCCGCTCCCCGGCGCGATACGCCGCCGACGCCGGAGCGTTGCGGCCGTTCGAGCGCGACACCGTGTTGATCTGCATGTGGAAGATGGCCATCGCCGAGCCCCTGCAGCGTTGCGTGGATCCCCGTCGTCACTCGGGCCGCGGGAGGCGGACTCTCAGCCAGCGCGCCGATGCGGCAGTCTTGAGAAAACCCTCGAGGTCCGGGAGCTGTTCGATTTCCGAGGGCAACACGGCCATCTCCGTCACGCGCTGCTCGCTGATCTGCACCGAGCGGCGCACACCCCGTGACCCGCCGCCAAAGGCGCCCGACCCGTCGCGGCCGCGCGAGACGGTACGCCGAGTGATCTCCCGCTCGCCGATCAGGCGCGAGCAGAACTGCGCCGTGCCGCCGCGCTCGCTCGCCGAGCAGCGCAGGATCAACGTGTTGCCGCAGTTTTCCACGATGGTCTGTGCGTCCCCCGTGCCGTAAATCGAGGCGACTTGGGCAATTGACTGCAGTCCGAGGACGCATCGGCCGCCGAACTTGCGCAGCCGCGCCAGGGCATCGCGCAGGCCGTCGATGGCCCCCAGTGCGTCGAGCTCATCGACGATGAACCACAGGCGCCGATCCCCCGCGGGCCCGTCCAGCGTCTCGAATACCGCCAGGCGCATCCAGCTGGCGATGAGCGTGCGCAGCGCGGCGATCTGCCCGGCCCGATACGGCAGAAACAGCACGCCTCTGCCTTGGCGCACCCATGAGCGCACCGAGAAGCCGCGCGCACTCTGCTCACGCACATGCTCGAGCGCCGCGGTGCAGGCGGTCGCCACCGAGCGAATCGACCCGAACATGCGCGCGTTCTCCGGCTCGAGAAAGGGCTGCGCGGGCGTGTCGCGCAGCAGGAGGCGCAACTCCGCGCCCGGGGCGATCGCAATGAGCCGCCACAGCTCCCCGATCTCGCCGCCGTGCTCGCCGGCGCGGCGCAGCACGGCGGCGAGGAATGTGCGCGCATAGCCGCGCCACTCGCGGCCCGCGGCATCCTCGCCGGCGGCGATCAGGCTCGAGGCGAGCTGCTCCGGATCGGCCGGCCCTGAGAGCTCGGCAAACGGGTCCCATCTCGCGGCGCGCCGCTCGAAGGGGTTGAGGATGACATCCCCACGCGCGGCCGCATGAAAGC
>JAKCEJ010000226.1 GCA_021838065.1 Pseudomonadota bacterium | reverse complement strand
GCCGGTGCTCTATCCAACTGAGCTACGGGCACGCGAAACTGCATCGCCCACTCGCCCGCAAGCCAGACCTGCCGCACGGGGGCGCGAATGATACGGAACCGCGGGCGCCAGCGTCAATTTCGATTTGTACGCCCCGCTGCGCCGCCCTGCCAGAGGGCGTCTCCCTGGCTATCATCCGTTTCTGGGAGCCTGAAGGGCCCGATGCCTGAGCCAAAGCCGCTTATGACCGCCGACCCGATCTCCCCCGCCCCACCGGCGCAGTCGGCACAGGGCGGCCGTGAACTCGAATGGCAGCTTGCTGCCGACGATCTGGGGCCGGTGCGGCGCTGGCTCGCAGCGCACCCAGCCCTGGATCCGCTGCGGATCGATCCCCTTCCCCCGCAGCGCCTGCGGGACACATACCTGGATACGGCAGACTGGCGGGTTTTTCGGTCCGGGTTTGCCCTGCGGCTGCGCGAGGAAGGGGAGCGTGCCGAGGCCACGCTGAAGAGCTTGCGCTCGGCTCGGGAGGACCTCGCAGACCGGCGGGAAATCACCGAGGCACTGCCGCAAGGCGCAACCGAGCTCACCCGATTGCCAGGGCCGGTCGGATCCTGGCTCCGCCAGGTGCTCGCCGCTCAGCCGCTGCGAGCGCTGTTCACGGCGCAGACGCTGCGGGAGCGCTTCGCGGTGCACCGGGGCGCGCAGGCGCACCCGGCTGGCGAGATCGCCCTGGACGAGACGAGCCTGCTCGGGCCCTCTCGAGCTGTGCTCGAGCATCTGCAGCGCGTCGAAGTGGAGATCCGGGACGCAGAGCCGGAGGCGCTCGCCCCGCTGGTCGAGGCCCTGCGGCGGTCCTGCCGCCTCACGCCGGCCTGCGAGAACAAATTCGCAGCCGGTGTGCGCGCAGCAGGTCTCGCCCCGCCGCGCGACTGAGCGCCGCTCAGTGCGCGCCGGCGGAGACCTCTGCCGACATCGCGGTCTTGGCCGGACGCGCGAACCAGACCAAGACCACCATGGCCACGAACAGGTACCCGGACGCATAGAAGATATCGTCCGCCGAGAGCATGTAGGCCTGCTGATTGATCAGCTGATTGAGCAGCAGCCCGCCTTGCTGTCGCGACAGGCCGGCCGCGTGCACCTGCGTCATGAACTGCGCCGCCTGCGGATTGGCGGTGAGCCGCTCGACGAGCTGGGCGTGATGCAGCGTCGCCCGCTGCCACCACAGCGTGGTCGTGATCGAGGTGGCGAACGAGCCGGCCGTGATGCGCGTGAAATTGATCAGTCCGGAGGCCGAGGCAATCCGCTCGGCCTCCAGTCCCGAGAACCCGAGCGCGAGCAGCGGAATGAAGAACGTGGCCATCGCCGCCCCCTGGATGAGCGTCGGCGTGAGCAGCACTTGCACATCCGCCTGGGTGTTGAAGTCGGCGCGCATGAACATCACGAGCGCGAACACCAGGAATGAGACTGTGACGAACCAGCGCGGATCGAGCCGGTCGACCAGCCGGCCGACCAGCGGCGTGAGCAGAATTGCGAGCAGGCCGACGGGCGCGAGCACGAGCCCGGCGAGCGTTGCGGTATAGCCCATGTACTGCTGCAGCCACAGCGGCAGCAGCACGACGTTTCCGAAGAACAGGCCGTAGCCGATCGACATGGCGATGGAGCTGACCAAGAAATTGCGCCGCCGGAAGAGGCTCAGATCCACCACCGGGTGCTTATCGGTGAGCTCCCAGACCAGGAACACCGCGAAGGCGACCGTCGCGACGATCGCCAGCGTCACGATGAAGGGGGAATTAAACCAATCGAGGTTCTTGCCCTTATCGAGCATGACCTGCAGCGCCCCGACCCACACGACCAGCAGGCCGAGACCCACCATGTCGATCGGCAGCTTGGCGGTGGGCGTCTCCCGATGGCGGTAGATGCTCCAGGTCAGGATTGCCGCGACGATGCCGACCGGCACATTGATGTAGAAGATCCACGGCCAGGAGATATTGTCCGTGATCCAGCCGCCGAGCACCGGACCGACCACCGGCGCGACGAGCGTGGTCATGGACCACACCCCGAGCGCGGCGCCGGCCTTTGCTTTCGGGTAGCTCGACAGCAGCAGCGCCTGCGACAGCGGGATCATCGGCCCGGCCACCACGCCCTGCAGCGCACGGAACATGACCAGCGACGAGAAGGTCGGCGCCAAGCCGCACAGCATCGAGGAGATCACGAACAGGATGGTCGAGGCGGTGAACAGGCGCACCTGTCCCAGCCGCCGGGTCAGCCAGCCGGTGAGCGGCATGGAAATGGCGTTCGCGACCGCGAACGAGGTGATCACCCAGGTGCCCTGATCGGGCGAGACGCCGAGGTCCCCGGCGATCGCCGGAATCGACACGTTGGCGATCGAGGTGTCGAGCACGTTCATGAACGTCGCCAGCGACAGCGCGAGGGTCCCAAGGACGACGGCCATGCCCGCGAGCGGCGGCAGCGCGCCCGGCGCGGCGGCCGGGCGCGGCGCCGTCACCGGCGCCGCGTTGGATTCGGTCATGGCGAACCGGCTCCTCAGTACATCCAATGACCCGCGCCGAGCAGGCGCGTCGCGGTGTTCCCGGGATGCCGATCCGAGACCAGGCGCTGTCCGTCGCGCGCATTGCCGCCGCCGCGCGCCTGATCGGCGCGCGCACCCGCTGGGCCGAGCCCCGCATGCGCTTCGCCAGGGTCATTGGCGGCAATGATCTGGCGGATGGTGCGCGCGGCCTGCGCGTCGACCGACCGGAATACGTCGGTCGAGGCATCCGGGCCATTGCTCGCCACCTCAGGCAGCCGCGGCGAGAGGTCGTGGCGCACATCGACGTAGGCGCTCATCGAAAGCCCGATCTGCAGCGGATGCGCGGCGAGCTCGCGCGGATCGAGCGCAATGCGTACCGGCACGCGCTGCACGATCTTGATCCAGTTGCCGGTCGCATTCTGCGGCGGCAGCAACGAGAACGCCGAGCCGGTGCCTGCGCCTAAGCCAATGACGCGGCCGTGAAACACCACATCGCTGCCGTAGACATCCGACACCAGGCTCACCGGCTGGTCGATGCGCATATCCGCGAGCTGTGACTCCTTGAAGTTCGCGTTCACCCAGACCTGGTTCAGGGGCACGACCGACATCAGGGACATGCCCGGACTCACATGCTCGCCCAGCTGCACGTTGCGTTTGGCCACGAAGCCGGACACCGGCGCCGGCAGCAGAGTGCGCGCGTACGTCAGATATGCCGCATGCACCGCGGCCGCCGCGGACTGCACCGCGGGGTTGTTGGCGATGGTCGTGTTGTCGACCCAGGCACGGTTGGCAGCGAGACGCTGCTCGGCGGCCGCCAGCGCCGCCTGCGCGGCGTGCACCGCATCGAGCGCGTGCTGCAGATCCTCGCCCGAGACCGCGCCGGTGCGCGCCAGGTTCGCGCGGCGCGCGTAGTCCGACTGCGCCTGCGTCAGCGCCGTGCGGTGAACCTGCACGTCAGCGCCCAACTCGGCACTGGTCGCGAACATATTGCGCACCCGGCGCACGGTGCTCGCCAGATTCGCTTCCGCCTTCTGCAGCGCCACCTCGGCGTTCGCCCGGTCGAGCCGCACGAGGGTGTCCCCCGCCTTAACGAACTGCGTGTTGTTGGCATCGATGGCCACCACCGTGCCGGAGATGCGCGGGGTGATCTGCACGACATTGCCGCTGACGTAGGCGTCATCGGTGTATTCGACGAAGCGCGCGTCGCTGTACCAGTAGATGCCGTACCCGATGCCGGCTAGGACGACCACCGCGCCGATCGCGGTGAGCCATCGCGCCCTGGGGGTACTCCAGAGCGAACTTGTCCTGTGATGGGCGCTGGTCATGATCTGAACTCTCCCGGCGATCGCCGTCCGAATCGTCTCTCGCTGCCGTGGCGAAAAATGCCTAGGCAAGCTTCTGGCGCAAAAAAAAGGTCCATCTCAGCCCGCGTTGTTCAACATGCGGGTCAGGTAGTCCTTCAGCCTCCGCGCATCCTCCTGCTCCAGGCCGCGCAAAAAGCGGTTCTGGACCGCCACAGACATCTCGAGCATCCGCGGATAGGCTGCCCGGCCCTCATCGGTCGCCTCGAGATAGATCAGCCTGCGGTCCTGCATGCAGCGCATCCGGCGCACCAATCCCTTCTTCTCCAGCCGATCAATCATGCGGGTCATCGCGCCGGCGTCGTACGAAAGCTCTTTGCACAGGTCGGTGGCAGACTTTCTGTTGCTGGTCCCGACGAGCCTCACCAGCACGATGAACTGCGCAGATGTCACACCGAGCGCGGACAGATGCGGATCGGCGGCCAACTCACGATCGAGCGCCGCCAGCATCTCCACCTTCACACGGGTCATCAGGTACCCGATGCTGTGGCTCGGCTCGTACGTTCGGACGTCGTAGATATTCCCCAAGGGGCGCCTCCGGGCAAATACCCCGTAAGAGGTATCTGTGTATATATCTGCCTAGGCCGACATTGTACGGCAATCATCGCTTCGTTCAAACCCTCGATCGGCTGGGAAAGGTTGCGACTACGTAACCTGGAACTTGGCTGTAAAGCAGCTGCTATGCCAGCGTCCCGAGACTGTCACGCGTTGCCGCCAATATTGGCAGGAACCCCCGGAGGACCTATGAATTCCGACATCCACAGCCGCTGGAAAGCGGCCCTATCGGCCGCCGCCCACCAGACCGTCGCCGCACGCTGGCGCAGCACCGTGCATGCTCTGAGGCTCGCAGAGCTCGATTACCGTGCGCTGTATTCGGCCGACGAGGTCGACATTCAGGCGCTGCGCAGAGCGGCGCAGCGCATCCATGACCTCAAGCAGCTGCGTGCGGCGCTCGCCGGAGAGCTCGGCGACCAGCCGGCCTGACCGGCCGGCTGGTCGCCCCGCTCAGTAGCCTGCGGCGAGACCTGCCGGCAGGCGCCGGTCATTGGCGCCCTCGAGCATGTCGGTGTGCGGATTGACCACGATGGCCTCATCGGCGCCCCAGGACTTGATGATCTTGAAGCGATAGCCCATCGCGCGCAGCCGCCGCTCCACGTTCGGGCTCATCAGGCCGGGCTCGGCGAACACCACATCCGGGTACCACTGCTGGTGCACCCGCGGCGCATCGACCGCCTGCTGGAC
>JAKCEJ010000225.1 GCA_021838065.1 Pseudomonadota bacterium | reverse complement strand
CTCATCAACCCCAATGACTACCGGGGCGAGGCCGACCGGCTGGTGAGCCGCGACACCGGCCGACCGTTCGTGATCGAGGGCCACCTGCGCCTCGGCTGGTATCCCTGGCTCACGCTCGGCATCGGCGCGGCGCGCCTCGGCAACCCGCCCGGGATGCGCGGGCCGGACCTGCTCGAGTGGCGCTCGGCGCGCGTCCCGGTGCGGCTGCTGCCGCTGCTGCTGCATCGGCGCATCGAGCTCGGCACGATCCGGGTGAGCGGCGCGGACATCCATCTGTGGCGCAACGCCCAGGGCGTCGGCAACTGGCAGCATCTGCTGGTGAGCTCCAGGGCATCCGGATCCGCTTCGAGTCCCGCACCGCCGATCGGCGGGCTGATCCTGGAGGATGCGACACTCGAGTTCGCCGCCGCGAGCGGAACGATCCGTCTGCGGCGCTGGCAGCTGCATGTCGGGGCCCTGCATCCGGGCCAGCCGTTTTCGCTGCGCACGCGCTTCATCCTGCAGGCACCGAAGCTGCCGCCTGCCGGCGTGCCAATCCGCTTCGACGCCAAGAACCTGCGTGCGCAGAGCGCGCCGCTCGATCTCGCCGCGCCGCGCTGGACACTAACGGTAGCGAGCGCCGCATTGTCCGGCGCACTGCAGTTCGCCGATGCGGGCGGGCGGCCGCGCGCCGCGGGAGCCATTGCCCTCACCGTGCCGTCGGTGCGGGGGCTGATCGGCCAGTGGGGCCTGAAGGTGCGCCTGCCGAAGGATCCCGCCGCGCTCGGCGCCCTGTCGCTGTCGGGACGCTGGCGGCTGCAGGGCGGCGCGCTGCGCATCGCGCCGCTCGCCGCCCGGCTCGATGCGACCACGCTCACCGGCTGGGCGCAACGCTCCGGCGGCGCCGCGGCGGGCTGGACCTTCGACCTGCACGCGAACCGAATCAACTTCGGCAACTACCTGCCGCCCGCGCGCAAGCACCCGAAGCCCCTGAGTCTGCCGCTCGCGATGCTGCGTGCCCTGCGGGCCCAGGGCACGCTCACCATCAGCCGCGCAACCTACGGCGGCACTGTGATGCGCGACCTGCGGCTGCAAGTGCAGTGAGCTCCAAACGACGGGCACCGGCCGCTTCCGGCACCGCGAAAGCCGGCGTGCGCCTCTCACGCGCGCTCATCAAGTGGCACGGATGCCGCGGACGGCACGATCTGCCCTGGCAGCGCGACCGCAGTCCCTACCGCGTCTGGGTATCGGAGATCATGCTGCAGCAGACCCAGGTGAGCACGGTCATTCCGTACTACGAGCGGTTCATGCGGCGCTTTCCCAACATTGACGCGCTCGCGGATGCGCCGCTCGATGAGGTGCTGCACCTCTGGTCGGGTCTCGGCTACTACGCGCGCGCGCGCAACCTGCACCGTGCCGCGGCGCGGCTCCGTGATGAGCACGACGGACGCTTCCCGGCAGCCTTCGATGCGGTGGCTGCGCTGCCCGGCATCGGACGCTCGACTGCGGGGGCGATCCTCGCGCTCGCCCGCGGCGAGCGCTTTCCGATTCTCGACGGCAACGTGCGCCGGGTGTTGTCCCGATATTTCGAGGTGGCGGGCGATCCGGGCCAGCGGGACACCGTCGAGCGGCTATGGGCGCTCTCCGAGGCGTGCACTCCGACCCAACACATCGAGGTGTACACGCAGGCCGTCATGGATCTCGGCGCGACCGTGTGCACGCGCCGCAACCCGGCGTGCGCGGACTGTCCGCTGTCGCAGACGTGTCTCGCCCGCCGCACCGGCCGGCAGCACGAGCTGCCCGCGCCGAAGCGCCGGCCCGAGCGTCGGTTGCGGCGGGTGTTCATGCTTACCGCCCAGCGCACCGACGGCGCAGTGCTGCTTGAGCGCCGCGCCGAGCGCGGCATCTGGGGAGGCCTGTGGTGTCTGCCGGAATTCGACAGCGCCGCGGCGGCCGAGAGCTACCTCGGTCGCCTGCTCGGCACGGCGCACCGGGCGCGTCCGCTCGAGGCGATCGAGCACGCCTTTACGCATTTCGATCTTGTCATCACGCCGCTTCTGGCTCATTGTTCGGACCATGACGCCGCGCCGGATCCGGCGCGGCGCGCGTGGTACCACGTCAGCGCGCCGGGCGCGCTCGGCCTTCCGGCCCCGATCCAGCGATTCCTGCAACGCCTGGCGTCGTCGGCCGTCCAGACGCAACTCTTTGAATAATTTGTTTATTACACTACGGAGAACGCCGTGTCCCGAATGGTGCAGTGTGTGATGCTGAAGCGCGAAGCCCCGGGCCTCGACCGTCCGCCCTACCCCGGTGCGCTCGGCCAGCGCGTCTTCGAGCACGTCTCGCGCGAGGCGTGGCAGCGCTGGATACAGCACCAGATCATGCTCATCAACGAGTACCGGCTAAGCCCGGTCGAGCCCAAGGCCCGCCAGTTCCTCGAGGCGGAAATGGAAAAGTTCTTCTTCGGCGCCGGCGCGGCCCGGCCCGAGGGCTACCAGCCGCCCAAGGAGGATTGAGCGACCCATGAGCGAGACGCCCACGCCGCTGAGCCCTCGCATTCGAGAGGTCACCGAACGCATTCGTGAACGCAGCCGCGACACGCGGGCCGCCTATCTGGAGCGCATGCGGGGCCAGGCCCGCGGGCCGGCGCGCACGCGCCTCTCCTGCACCAATCTCGCGCACGGCTTCGCCGCCTCGAGCCCCACCGACAAGGAGGCGCTGAAGGCGCTGCGCGGCGCGAATCTCGGCATCGTCACCGCGTACAACGACATGCTCTCGGCCCATCAGCCGTTCGAGCGTTTCCCGGGACTCATCCGCCAGGCGGCGCGCGAGGCGCATGCCACCGCGCAGGTGGCCGGCGGCGTGCCCGCCATGTGCGACGGGGTCACGCAGGGCCAGCCCGGCATGGAGCTGTCGCTGTTCAGCCGCGACGTGATCGCGATGGCGACCGGCGTCGCGCTCTCGCACGGCATGTTCGATGCGGCGCTGTGCCTGGGCGTGTGCGACAAGATCGTGCCGGGGCTGCTGATCGGGGCGCTCGCCTTCGGGCAACTGCCGGCGGTCTTCGTGCCCGCGGGCCCCATGACCTCGGGACTACCCAACAAGGAGAAGGCGCGCATCCGCCAGCTGTTCGCCGAGGACAAGGTGGGGCGCGAGGCGCTGCTGCAGTCGGAAGCCGACAGTTACCACTCGGCCGGCACCTGCACGTTCTACGGTACCGCCAACAGCAACCAGATGCTGATGGAGGTGATGGGGCTGCACCTGCCGGGCAGCGCGTTCGTGCCGCCGAACACGCCGCTGCGCGATTCGCTGACCGCCGCGGCCGCGCGCCGCGCGGCCCGCATCACCGCCCTCGGCGAGGAATACCTGCCCCTCGCGCAGGTGCTCGATGAGCGCAGCATCGTCAACGCCGTGGTGGGACTGCTCGCCACCGGCGGCTCCACCAACCACACGCTGCACATCATCGCCATCGCCAGGGCCGCCGGCCTTCTCCTCGACTGGGACGACTTCAGCACGCTCTCTGCGGTCGTGCCGCTGCTCGCGCGCATCTATCCCAACGGCAGCGCGGACGTGAACCACTTCCATGCCGCCGGCGGCATGGGCTTCCTGGTGCGCGAGCTGCTCGGCGCGGGCCTCATGCACGGCGACGTGCTCACTGTCGCCGGCCCCGGCCTCGCGCGCTACACGCAGGAGCCGTGGCTCTCGAACGAGGGGCTCGCCTGGCGGGACTCGCCGGCCAACAGCGGCGATCGGGAAGTGCTGCGGCGCGTGACCGATCCGTTCAGCGGCGATGGCGGGCTGAAGCTGCTCAAGGGCAATCTCGGCCGCGCCGTGATCAAGGTCTCGGCGGTCAAGCCCGAGCACCGCTCGGTGGAAGCGCCAGCCCGGGTGTTCCACAGCCAGGAAGAGGTGCTGCACGCGTTCAAGCAGGGCGAGCTGGCCCGCGACGTGGTGGTGGTCGTGCGCTTCCAGGGGCCGCGCGCCAACGGCATGCCCGAGCTGCACGGTCTGACGCCGGCGCTCACCTCACTGCAGAGCAAGGGCCATCGCGTGGGGCTCGTCACCGACGGACGCATGTCCGGCGCCTCGGGCGTGGTGCCGGCCGCAATCCATCTGACGCCCGAAGCGGTCTGCGGCGGCCCCATCGGCAGGATCCGCGACGGGGACGTCATCCGCCTCGACAGCCGCACCGGCGTGCTCGAGGCGCAGGTGAGCGAGGAGACATGGAACGGGCGCGAGAACGCGAGCGCCGATCTGTCCGGCAACGCGTTCGGCATGGGCCGGGAGCTGTTCAGCCTGTTCCGTGCGCATGCCGCCCCGGCGGAACAGGGCGGCGGCGTGTGCTGAGGTCCCGCGAGGGGCCGCAAAGCAGTGGAGCCGGCTCGAGCGCAGCGGGTGGCTGAGCAAGCCGACGCCGCCAAATGCCGGCGCGGCGCGACTCAGGCGCCCGGCTTCTCCGGCAGCGCTACGCTGAACTCCAGGACCTCGTGTCCGGCCTCGCGCTCGAGATTGATCTGCACCGCTTCCGGGTCCACGTTGACGTACTTGTGGATCACCTGCAGGAGCTCGCGCCTGAGCAGCGGCAGATAGTCCGGACCGCCGCGCCCGCCTCGCTCCTGCGCCACGATGATGCGCAGGCGCTCCTTGGCGATGCTCGCCGTGGAGGGCTTGCTGCGAAACATTGCCAACAGGCCCATGTCAGCCTCCGAACACGCGCGCGAAGAAGCCGCGCCTGGGTTCTTCGAGGAATCTGAGCGGCAGCGCCTCGCCGAGCAGGCGGGCCACCGCATCGTGGTAGGCGGCCGCCGCATCGCTGTCGTCGTTGAGAATCACGGGCACGCCGGAGTTGGAGGCGGCCAGCACGTCGGGGGACTCCGGGATCACGCCGACCACATCGAGCCCGAGGATCTCCTTGATGTCCCCGACGCTCATCATCTCGCCGTTCGCCACGCGCCGCGGGTTGTAGCGGGTGAGCAGCAGGTGCTCCTTCACGCCCCCGTTGCCGTTGGCGGAGCGCTGGGTCTTGCTCGCGAGCAGCCCGAGGATCCGGTCGGAGTCGCGCACCGAGGAGACTTCCGGGTTGACCACCACCACGGCGCGGTCGGCGAAGTACATCGCCAGATGGGCGCCCCTCTCGAT
>JAKCEJ010000007.1 GCA_021838065.1 Pseudomonadota bacterium | reverse complement strand
TGCATGCATCGCGGTCGGGACCTGCTCAGTGGGCGACACACGAGTCCCCCTCGCGACTGCAAGGCGTCGGATCTCCGCTCGGCGGTACAGAGCGTGCGCTTGAATTCTCCAGCGAACATCCCGTTCAACGGCCACCGATTCACTCGCTGCAGCGACAGGAAAATTTCGGCAGGTCTGGCGGGCGTAACTCGCAACACATTAGCGCCGCGCACTCAGCGTTGCCTAAGCAGTCGGATATTTTAGTGTGCGGACTATCGATACACCGAACCTGACCGTACTTCCGTGAGTCATAGAGCAATTAGCCACCACGCGACGGTTTCATCAACAGTGAATGCACCCGATCTCTCATACCTCGGGAAGCAGCTCCGAGAGGAGCGTAATCGGAGAGGGTTAAGCCTCCGCGAGGTCGCACGCCGTGCCAAAATTTCGCCAAGTATGATTTCCCAGATCGAGAATGGGCGCGTCATGCCTTCCGTCAGCACACTCTGGTCGCTGACAACGATATTGGGAATGCCGATCGATGAGTTGTTCAACGACTCCAAGGCGGTGCGAAAGCAGGCACGCGCCAGCGACCAGGTTGCCTCAAGCGTGGAAAGCCCCATTCAGCGCGCCAGTAACCGTGAGCGGTTACGTCTAGCGGCTGGCGTGGTATGGGAGCGCCTGACCGTGCGTCCGGACGACAAAGTGGAGTTCCTTAAGGTGAACTATGCGGTGGGCGCTGAGTCCTGTCCCAAGGACTCACTTTTCCGACATGGGGGCAAGGAATACGCCTACGTTATTTCGGGTAAGCTCGGATTGCAGATCGGATTTTCAAAATATGAACTGAAGGCGGGCGACTCCGTTTCATACGGCGCGGATCAGCCGCATCGCCTGTGGACGATTGGCAACGAGCCTGCAGTGGCGATTTGGGTCATTGTCAACCGAAACGACGAGAACTATGTGGAGATTCGTGACGGTACCTAGTGTGCTGCCCCGCAAGTGACCATCACCTTGCCGACACAATGGCCTACTTGGTGCGTCAATCAACGCTTACGTATGCAAACCGTTCGATGTCGGGGAGTCTCACTGCGTAGTGACACACAGGCGCCGCGCGTGCGCCGGACCGCTGTCCCCTCACACTCTGCGCACGCGCTTCTATCGCCATGAATTAATCGCTCTACGTGGTGTTTCGGGGCCTCCGCTCCTTCGGCAGGTGAGCGGGAGCAGCGCGGACGAATCCCCGCTTCGGATACCGCGGCCGACATGCACGAGAGCCGCTGCGGCTGCCGCACAGCTGCGCGCCATCGGCACCGAGGCTGTTGCAAGCTCAACGGCAAGCGGCCAAACTGGCCCGATCGCGGCCACAGGCGCACTTGCTTTCCCATGCCGAGTCTGGATCGCCAGTTGTACGAGGACCGGGTCAGCACCTTATTGCGGTCGCTGGGAATCTCCCCGGGGAACCTCACCGCCCGATCACTGCGCCTTTGTGAGGAAGCCGAGGACCTGCTCGTGGCAGAGATTGACGGGCGGGGCCGCGAGCATCGCCTGGCACCGGCGGCAGCGGCGGCCTGGCGAGCAATGAAGACGACCGCAACCTCGCAGGGCGTCGTGCTGCAGATCGCTTCGGCATTTCGCTCCGTCAATCGCCAGGTCGAGATCATTCGCTCAAAACTCGAGGCCGGCCTCCCGCTCGAGCAGATTCTCACGCTCAGCGCCCCGCCGGGTTACAGCGAGCATCACACCGGCAGGGCAGTCGATATCGGCACTGCCGGTACGCGCACGCTGGAGCAGGAGTTCGAGAATACCGTCGCGTTCCGCTGGCTCTGCGAAAATGCCCATTCATTCAGGTTTTTCCTGTCCTACCCGCGCAGCAACCCCCAGGGCTATGCATACGAGCCCTGGCACTGGTGCTTTCGGAGCTGACCGGCACCCTGAGATGTCTGCGATCATCCGGGGCGACACCGTCGGTCGGGTAATGTCGCTGTAGGCTCGCTGATCTCGGCGAATGTTACGGGGGAGCAAGCTCCGCAAGGCCTGGACTGACAGTCGGCAAGAGAAAACGCCGCAGTTCTCGCGACTGCACGTCGCACCACTCTTCCTTTTGCGAGTCCCATCATCAACATAGCGTCATGATACGAGCGCGGTCCCGCTCCAGCTGTGCGGCGCGAGCGCGCACGCGCAGCAGGTCACGCCGCGCGACCACGCCCACCAGTCTGCCAGTACCACGATCGATGATCGGCACCCGGCCGACGTCGGCTGACACCATGCGATCCGCGAGCTCGCCCACCCGCTCATCCGGGTAGCCAATGAAGATGTCCCGCGAGTCGAGGCGGTCCGCCAACGTCTCCCCGCTCTGCCAGCCTTCGCGTGACCAGCGCAGGACGTCCGACCTCGAGACCATCCCGGCGACATGCCCTGTGTCGTCAACTACGGGGTAGCTTCTGTGGCGCTTGATGTCGGGTTCAGCGTCGAAGAAAGCGAGCGTGTCCTCTGTCGACATGCTCACGAGCAGAGTATGGGGCGGATGCGCCATGAACTCGCTCACGCGCATAACCTCGAACGGATCGACGGTCAATTCGCATGTCAGATGCCGGCCGCGGCGGGCAAGACGCTCGGTCAGTATGGAACGGCGCATCAGCAGCACGGTGACGGCAAACGATGCGCCACAGGCGATGACAACAGCCGGCATCACACGCACGTCTCCCGTCAGCTCGACTGCGAAAATGGTCGCCGTCAGCGGACAGCGCAGGGTCCCCCCCAGCACCGCCGCCATCGACACCAGCGCCCAGAAGCCAGCGTCGCCGAATGGCAGAATGTGCGCCTCGAGCACGCCGACCGCGCCGCCCATCATCAGCAGCGGCGCCAACGTTCCGCCCGATGTGCCTGAGGCGAGCGCTACGACCCAGATGATCGATTTCACGATGAGCAACGCGATCGCCGCATGCAGCACGACTGCACCGTTGATCAACGCCTGAATGTTGTCGTATCCGACTCCGAGAGCCGCAGGATCGAGCAATCCGCCGATGCCGACGACGATGCCGCCGATCGCAGGCCACCACATCCAATGGATAGGTAGCTTCTCGTACAGCTCCTCGAACCAATAGAGCGCAGTTGTGGTAATGGCAGACTGAAGGCCCGCGATGACACCGACGCCTGCACACAACGCCAGACCCCACCACGGCATAGCAGGAGCACCGGTATGCGGAAACAGCGGCCAGGCTCCCACCAGCCAGGGCCGCCACGCGATTGCGACGATTACCGAAACCACCACAGGCACAAAACTGCGCGGTTTCCACTCGAAGAGCATCACCTCGATGGCAAGAAAGACGGCGGCGACCGGCGTGCCGAAGATCGCAGTCATGCCTGCGGCAGCACCGGCGGCGAGTAGCGTCTTGCGCTCTGCCGAGCTCAGGCTGAAGAACTGCGCGAACAGCGATCCGAGCGCGCCGCCGGTCATGATGATCGGGCCTTCGGCTCCGAAGGGTCCCCCGGTGCCGATCGCGATCGCGGAGGACAGCGGCTTCCACAGCGCCACCCTCGGCTGGATGCGACTCTGGCCGATCAGGATCGCCTCCAGCGCCTCGGGAATGCCGTGCCCGCGGATCTTGTCCGTGCCATAGCGACCGATGACACCGACAACGAGTCCGCCGACGACCGGTATGAGGATGGAGCTTGGCGTGAGCTTCGCGTGGCTGAGATAGGTCGTCGTGGTGGAGATGACGTGGTAGTAGGCGAAGTTGGTGACGAGCGCAATCAATTTCAGAAGCGCCCAGGCGGCCCAAGCGCCGAAACAGCCCGTGACGAGCGCCATTGCGCAAAGCAGCAACAGGCGCCGATCGGCCGTGAAGTCGCGCAGGGTGTCGCGCACCCCGTGGGTGGAAGGGGAACTCTTCATGATTCTCCGATGACAGGGCGAAGGCAGAGGGCGTGCCATTTATATCGTACTACGATAGTATTCCCACGTGTAATTCGATGTCCACAACCGCCAACCCGCAGCGGCCACGCGCTTCAAGGCCCCATGAGCTTGCGCCGCACGACCATGAGTTCCTGGCGGAACTCCGTTACCTGTTGCTGCGGTATTCGGGATTCCGCGAGCAGGCGGCGAATAAGGCGGGGTTGGCGCCACGTCAGCATCAGGCGCTGCTCGTCATCAACGGCTACCCGGGCGGCGGGCGTGTGTCCATCGGTGACCTCGCGGGGCGACTCGGCATCCGTCACCACAGTGCAGTCGGTCTCGTCGACCGGCTGGCGAGCCGGGGTAACCTCAGCCGGCGGGAGGACCCGCATGATCGGCGGCGGATGTTTCTGAAGCGCACCGCTTCAGGTGAGCGGGTACTGGCTGGACTGTCTGCGGCGCACAGCCGGGAGCTTCGGCACGTTGCGCCGCTGCTGAGCCGGCTCGGTACGTCGAAAATCGGGGCAGCCTGTAGGGCCCCAGACTTCCCCGGACCACTCGCACGAGATCCGATCCCGCAGATCCTGCGCACTCGCCACTGTCTACTCGGGCAGCAACGGAACGGCGGCTCCCGCCATTGCATCACCTGAACGTTGCGGCGGTTGTGCAGCGGGTATACTCCCTGCAAATCACCGCACTGTTGAGCACGCTCGGATGGACAGCACTGACGACCTTATCCGCCAGGTCCGGGAGCTACAGCGGGCGGCGGCGCCCCTGGAACCAGACGCGCAGCAACGCCGCGCCCTATTCGAGGCCGTAGGCTCCCATGCCGAGGGCTTTCTGAAGAGGCTTCCGACGGCGCGTGTGTTCGAGGGCGACCCGGGTCCCGCCGCGGAGCTTGGCCGACGCCGACCGACCGAAGAACCGGGAGTTCTGGATGAGCTCCTGCATCTTTTCCGGGTGAGTGTGGAGGACACCGGCGTCAAGGCCGCATCGGGCGGACACGTGGCCTATATACCCGGGGGCGGCCTGTACGCCTCAGCGCTCGGCGATTTTCTGGCCGCCGTGACGAACGAGTATGCCGGAGTGCGCTTCGCGGGCCCCGGTGCGGTGGAAATGGAGAATCTGCTGCTTCGCTGGATGGCCAACCTGGCCGGCTACCCTGCCGGTGCGCAGGGCAATCTCGCCTCCGGCGGGAGCATCTCGAACCTCATTGCAGTGGTCACGGCCCGCGAGGCGCACGGGCTGCGCTGCGCAGACGTTCCGAAGGCGGTCGTCTACCTCACCGGGCAAGCGCACCACTCTCTGGAAAAGGCCCTGCGCATCGCCGGACTCGGCGAGTGCGTGCTGCGTCGTGTGTCCACTGACATGGGCCAACGCATGGATCCCAGGGCCCTGCAGGAGACCATTGCGCGTGACCGGGCGCAGGGGCTGCGCCCGTGGTTGGTGCTGGCCGCCGCAGGAAGCACCGATGTCGGAGCGATAGATCCACTGGAGCAGATCGGACGGGTCACGAAGGCCGAGCGACTCTGGCTCCACATCGACGCGGCATATGGTGGCTTCTTCGTCCTTTGCCCGCAGGTGCGCGAGCGCCTGCGCGGCCTGGAACTCTCGGACTCACTCGTCATGGACCCTCACAAGAGCCTCTTTCTCCCCTACGGACTCGGCGCCGTACTCGTCAGGGACGGCACCGCGTTGGCCCGTGCCCATCAGTACCGGGCAGACTACATGCAGGACGCCCTCGAGGACTCACGGGCTGCGGACTCGCCCGCCGACCTCTCACCCGAGCTCAGCAAGCATTTCCGAGGCCCGAGGCTCTGGCTCCCCCTGCTGCTGCACGGCGTCGCACCTTTCCGGGCCTGCCTCGAGGAGAAACTCCTGCTTACGCGGTATTTCCACGAACGGGTGCGAGTCCTCGGCTTCGAAGTTGGTCCGGAGCCCGAACTCACGGTGAGCACGTACCGGTGGGTGCCGAAGCACGGCGATCCCGATGCGTTCAATGCCGCTCTAGTGCGGGCCATCCACCGGGACGGGCGCGTCTTTGTGTCTTCCACCCGCATCGGCGGGCACAATTTCCTGCGTCTTGCGGTGCTTCATTTCCGGACGCACCTGGAGACAATCGATCTCGCACTGCAGGTGCTGGCCGAGAAGGTGGCGGAGCTGCAGAGCGCCGGGGCCCACTGACTGGGCGCTTGCGCGCGCCAAAGGCCCATCCCCTACCGCGCTCAGCACGCCAGCCCCATCCGCAACGCGACATAGCCGATATTGCGCCTGCCCCCGGGTCCCACCGTGCCTCAGAGCGCTCGGCCTGCTATCCTCTGGCAGGGAACTCGACGAAAAACGGGCCGCAACGAGACCAAAGCACGCCTGAGGGACCCGCCTGAACCGATCACGCCAGATGTCCGCTGACGACCCCCAGAATTCTGATCGCCCGTGTCCGACGGTCTTTCTCAGCTACGCCAAGGAAGACCGGACCGCGGTGCAGCTCATCCGCGACGCCCTTCCGCAATTTGGCCTCGAGGCGTGGTACGACGAGAGCGATCTGCTGGGCGGGGACGCGTGGGACCAGAAGATCCGCCGGCAGATCCGCGACTGCGACTTCTTCATGCCCGTTATCTCGGCGAACACCGAAGCGCGGCGCGAAGGTTATTTCCGCAGAGAGTGGCGCCTCGCCGTCGAGCGCACGCTCGACATGACCGACGATACCGTATTTCTGGTGCCCGTCGTCCTGGATAACACCGCCGAGGCCCATGCGCGCGTTCCGGACAAGTTTCGCACCGTGCAATGGACGCGAATCCCCGGCGGACAGCCCAATGCGGCACTCGAGACGCTCGGCCACCGTCTGGTTTCGGGTGAACCGGACGCACCGCCCGTCCAAAGGTCCGCTACGCGTACGCGAACCCGGCACCGTGCGCCGCCACCACGTCGCGAATTTCCCGTATTCCCGCGCAAGGAGCCCGGGCAAAAGACGCACTTCTGGGCGAAGGTAGTGAGATGGGCGCTCCAGTCAACATGGATTGGCTTCCAGCGCTTTCCCAAGTGGGTGAGGGTCATTGTCTACTTTTGGATCGCCGTATTGCTTCTGCAATGGAGCGTCGGTTCATCTCACCATGACACTCAACCGCTCTCACCGGCCCAGGTCAAGAAAATCGCACAAATCGAGCGGCTCGCACTGGCTCTGAAGAACGGCGACAGCACCACCTCTGCTGCCAAAGCCGCAAAGCAGATCGCCGGGACCGCGGGTCCAGCCGTTGCGGCGGCATCGGCTGCCCCAAGTACCCGGCCTTCGGCGCTGGTCATCCCCTTCTTCGCGCCGCCCGGCAACGGTCACGCACGGAAGCTGGCCACGTCTGTGTTCGCGAAAGTGTACGGCCGGCTGATCGTCACGCGGCACGGGCACATTGCGCTGAGTGTCACGCCCGTGCTCTCTCTCGATTCGGCCGCCGCCGAGGCGCAGGGACGTGCAGAACATTCAAATTACGTTCTATACGGGGGCATCCTCGGACACGCCACCAACCCGGCTCTGACGATCAGAATCATCTCGGTCGCCACCGGTTCGATCTTGTGGTCGAAGACGTATCCTGTGGCGGGAGCCCACCCAGCGCGAATCGCCTCCGACACGGCCACCGAAGTGGCGAGGCTCGAGAGCGACTGAGCGACTCGACGCCGCATTGCTTGTAGCGGGGCGGCGCTTCGGCGGATTTCACTGTGCGCGCACTGAGACATCTGCGGCGCTCGCGCCCGAAGATTCGACCGGACGGATTGGTGATCCGCGGGCCGCCCATCAGCCGACCCATGGCCGCCGGATGCTCCCGGGTTTAGCGGTCCAGAACGCTGATACGTGGCGCCGCAGCGGCGGCCCCGCGGGCACGGAGCGTCCTGATCCACCGCCACAGGCGCGTCGCGTACAGCGCAATGCGCAGCAGTGCCCCGCTAAAGGCAAGCACGAGAAATGGCATGTAGGCGAGGAAATTCTTGATCCCGTGCCCCAACGGGTCGTGCAGAAAATCGCGCAGGAACGCGAGCGCGACGTACTCCATCCCCACTGCAAAGAGCAGGCGCCGCACTCCTGCCGAGAGGCGGGCCGTCAGCGCCGGGATCGAAAAGAGCGCCATCAGGTAGACGAATGCGAGTCCGACGCCGAAGTAAATGGCCGAGGACAGCGGGATCGGAGGCCGGGCAGAAATGGCATAAATCCGCACTACCATGCTCGCATGCACCAGCATTGCGGCGGCAAAGCCAAGGCCGAGCTCACGTCCGCGACGCGCGAGCGGCCGAAATCTTGGGCCGAACAACGTCGCAAGCGCACCACCGCAGTACGCGAGCCAAAAGAAACCGTACGCCCAGCGAGCGCTAAGGCGCAGCGCGGAGACCGTGCCGCGGTGACCGGCGCCATGAATCAAGAGCACCGTCGCGGCCACGGTGAGTCCGCCGAGAAAGGCTCCCGCCATCCACGGGGCTGCGCGAGTCTTGTCCGTCTTCATGGGCGCGAGTCAATCCAAATCCAGGCCTGAACGCAGAGACTACATCGTTGCGTGCTCTACGTGCAGCTTGATCCGCCTCGTGCCGCGAAGTTCAAAATGCCCGGCCGGTGCACGGCCACATCGGTGAGCAGATTGTGTCCGCGCCAGCAAGCACAGCGCGCACGCAGACACTCCAGGGGCCGCGTTCATACCGCACCTCGCGCGGCCCACTGCGGCGCAAAGACACCCACACCGAAGCGCCGGGCATCAAGTATGGTCAACCAGTCCGCGGGCACCGGCCTGCCGGGCGCAGTTCGCGCCGCAGTAGATGTGGACGCCGCTCTCGACGCCGTGCCCGACAATTCGGATACCGCAATGTCCGCACGTCGGCGCGAGCGCATGAATCGCGCACTCGAACGAATCGAAATCGTGCGCCTCCCCGTCGACGGTTACCGTGATCGGACGCGCGTATTCATTTCCACAGGTCTCGCAGCGTGTCATGGCGCTCTCCCCTGATGACTCGGCGTCAAGACGCTACCGCGCATTGCGCGCGGCGAAAATCGGTAGTTTTCCGTGCAGTCGCGGGGATACGGCGTACCGGGATCCCCCGGGGGGCGTCCTTACCCCCCGGCCTGCCTGCACGCCGCAGGCACTGCGATTCGCCTCGGGCCCGATGCCTGGCCGACGCCAAGTGAGCGACCACAACGCGGCCCGGCGATCCTGCGCCTTCTGTGAGGCGCGATGCTCTGCGGGCGCCGGCTCAGCGTACCAGGCCCCGTCGACGCCGAACTTTGAGGCCGTGTGGCGCGTGCGCGTACGCACATTCGCGGATCGACTTGCCCGCAGACCCGAGTAAGGTCGCGTTCAGATTTTTGCGCTCACGGTGTCGGTCATGACCGGCGGTGCCACCCCGATTCCCCCCTCATATCGGGCAGCTTAGGCCGCAGGCGGACAGCAGCGATACCGTGAGTCTTTTTTTTGACTCAATCGCACTCATCGGAGCCCCGCCGCGGTTCAACAGCGGAGCGAAACGCACGAACGGATCGCCTGAATGGGCGGTCGGTGCGGCGAAATCCACGCAGATCGCGCCTGCAGCGCGTATTCTATCGGCAATCTCGACTCGCCTGGACGCGCGCATTTCGGGTCCCGGAAGAGTCTCTTTTGGTCTCCTGCCGCAATAAACATGATTGAGCCTGGACAGTCAGTCGTATGCGATCCCGGACGCCTGCCCGACTCCGCCACAGGAGACGTTGCGGTCGTCTATCAGGGCCACCACGCGCCCGATGCCAGGCGCCTCAGCGCCTCGGTCACCATAGCCAGCGTCCCGAACTCATCGGGGTTGCTCGCCGTCGGCCGCGAATCCACTCGATTATTCACACAGCGTGAGCGGACGAACACGGGCCTCGCTCAAGGCGGCTGACTCCTGCCGCGAGGGGGCGGCCGTCCCGACTCGAAGCTGGAGCGAGGTCAATCATCGCATTGCACTTCGCCAGTTCGGATCGACCTGCCGTCGCCGCGCATCGTCACCAGCGGATTATCCCCGACGAATACCCTGTAGAAGGTGTCCATGATCGTGAGCCCTGAGGCCATTCCATTGCAGCCCGGCGATGCGCTGGTGCTCGTCGACGTGCAGAATGACTTTCTGCCGGGCGGGAGCCTGCCCGTGCCGGAGGGGGATCAGATCCTCGAACCGATCAATCGCTGGCTCGCGAGGTTCTCCGCGGCCGGTCTGCCGGTTTTCGCCACACGTGACTGGCACCCGCCCGAGCACTGTTCATTCGCCGCCCGGGGCGGGCCCTGGCCGCCGCACTGCGTCGCCGGCACCCGCGGGGCTGAATTCGCCCCGGGGCTGCAACTGCGCGGCGGCAGCCCGCTCACCGTAATCGACAAGGGCACAAACCCCGAAGCCGATGCTTACTCCGGCTTCCAGGGCACGGATCTGCATAACCGCCTGCAGGAGGCCGCGACACGCCGGCTGTTCGTCGGCGGTTTGGCCACCGATTACTGCGTGCTGAACACCGTGATCGATGCCTGCCGGCTGGGTTACGAAGTGGTACTTCTGGAATCGGCGATCCGGCCGGTCGAGGTGCATCCCGGCGACGGCGCACGCGCCACGGCAGCGATGATCCAGGCGGGCGCCCGGGTCCTGAAGGAATGATGATGACCGACGCCAGCGCACTGCTGACCGATTTGTACCAGCTGACCATGCTTCAGGCCTATTTCGACCAGGGCATGAACGAGACCGCGGTGTTCGAGTTCTTCGTGCGCAAGCTGCCCGAAGGACGCAATTTCCTGTTGGCCGCGGGCCTCGAGCAGGTGCTCGAGTACCTGGAGACGCTGCGCTTCACCGACGAGGAGCTGGCATGGCTCGAGCGCTGTGGCCGCTTTCATCCGCGCTTCGTCGCCTCGCTGGCCGACCTGCGCTTCACCGGCGATGTCGCGGCGATGCCAGAGGGCACGGTGTTCTTCCCCAGTGAGCCGATTCTGCGGGTCACCGCTCCGCTGCGCGAAGCGCAGCTCATCGAGACGCGCGTCATCAACCTGCTGCAGTTTCAGACCATGGTCGCCGCCAAGGCGGCCCGGGTGCGCCTCGCTGCAACGGACGGACTGCTGGTTGACTTCGGTCTGCGGCGCGCGCACGGAGCCGAGGCCGGCCTGCTCTCGGCCCGGGCCAGCTACCTGGCCGGCTTCGACGGCAGCTCGAATGTCCTCGCCGGCATGCGCTGGAACATACCGGTCCTCGGCACGATGGCGCACTCATTCATCCAGGCGCATGCCGATGAGACTGCCGCGTTCGAGCACTTCGCGCGCTCCCACCCCAAGGCCAATACGCTGCTGATCGACACCTACGATGTCGAGACGGCGGCGCGCGCCGTGGTGCCGCTCGCGGCGAAACTGGCCGCAGACGGCATCTCGGTGCAGGCGGTGCGCCTCGACAGCGGCAACCTCGGCGAGCACGCGCGGCGGGTGCGCGCAATACTGGACGCGGGCGGACTCAGCCAGGTCAGCATATTCGTCAGCGGCAGTCTGGACGAGTACGTCGTGGCGGATCTTGTCGCGACCGGGGCCCCGATCAATGGCTTTGGCGTCGGCACCCGGATGAACACCTCGGCCGACCACCCTTACCTGGACTGTGTTTACAAGATGCAGGAATATGCCGGCATGCCGCGCCGCAAGCGCTCCGAGGGCAAGGAAACCTGGCCTGGGCGCAAGCAAGTGTTCCGTCAGTTCGAGGCGAGCGGCCGGATGACCGGCGACATCCTCACCGTCGAGAGCGATGCGCAGCCGGGAAGTCCGCTGCTGGCGCCCGTCATGCGGGCCGGACGGCGGTTGGGCCCGTCACCGCCGCTGGCTGAGCTGCGCCAGCGTGGCCGCACCGAGCTCGCGCGTCTGCCGCAAGCCCTGCGGCAGCTCTCATCGACCACTGCCTATGCCGTGACCATCGCTCCGGCACTCCAGGCGCTCGCCGACGCCGTCGACCGGCGGACTCGCCAAGCGACCGAATAAGGCGGCACCGAGCACTGAAGCGCAGACAGAGGGTTGCCTGAGGGGCGCTGGCGAGGATCTCCGGGATAGGTATTGATCCGCACTGCGGCCAGGGCGGCTGCCCGGTAAAAGTGAGTCACTGTGAGTCACCGGCGACCCGCGGCCCGGAATCTGCCATGCACCCCACCTCGGCTGAACTCTTCTCGGAAACGATCGAAAGGACGGGCGAGTGGCTGCTCCAGTTGATGCAGGAGCTCGGCACCTCGCACCCCCAACAGGCCTACTCCGTGCTGCGCGCCGTGCTGCACACGCTGCGCGATCGCCTGACCGTCGGCGAGGCGGCTGACCTCGGGGCCCAGCTGCCGATGCTGATCAGAGGCTTCTACTACGAAGGCTGGCGACCATCGGGGCGCAGGCCGAAGTTCCGCCACAGAACGCAATTCCTGCAGCACGTGAAGCAGCTGTACCCCGGGCTGTCGGACCGAGACTGCGAAAGCGCGACTCGCGCGGTGTTTCGGCTTCTTGCGAATCACGTCAGCGCCGGCGAGATGCAGCACGTGAAAGACCAGCTTCCCCCCGATCTGCGCGAGCTTTGGGAACTCGCAGCCTGAGACCGCTCCGGCCTCACTTCCACACACGCCGCGACGCTGTTCCGACGAAGGTGCCGTGTGCGGCGCCGTTATCAGTCGCGATCGCCTCGCCGGCGGGTGCAAATTACGCACATCACCTCGATGAGCGCATGCGTTCGATTCCTCCGCACAGCACCCTCTGCAGCTGCGCAACAGACACATAACATGACGAATGTCATTTATTCGGCCGCACAGAAATCCCGAGCAGCGATATACCGCACAGATTTGACGTATGGCGATCGTCGACACTCTTTACACGCGATTCATCAACAAGTCTTGCGTATACCTGAGGGGCGCCGATGTCTTTCATTTCCTGGACCGACGAGCTGTCCGTCCAAATCCCATCCATCGATGAGCAGCACAAGACTCTGATCGGAATCATCAACAATCTGTACGATTCAATGCACGAGGGCAAGGCGAACGCCGGCATGCGCAAGGTGCTGGCCGAACTCGCGCACTACACCGTCACGCACTTCTCCTACGAAGAACGCCTCTTCAGGCAATACGCCTACCCGCAGGCGCCGTCGCACCAGAACTCGCATTCGAGCCTGGTTGCGCAGCTGAAAGATCTGCAGAAGCAGTCGAATGCCGGCGCGCCGATCTCGATCAAGACTTTCAGCTTCCTCAAGAAATGGCTGACCGAGCACATCATGAAAGACGATCAAAGCTACTCGGAATTCCTGCGCTCGAAAGGGGTGCGTTGAATTCTGACGGCCGCGCCGCGAATCCGCTGGCCGTCTCGCATCCGGCGTTCCCTCCCTCAGGGCCATGTCCACCGGCCGTGGGGAACGGACGCGATGCGGCCTGTGGGCTCGCGGCTGCGGCCGCATTCAACCTATAACTTCGGCGGGGATTTCGCGGCCGGCTGCGATTCGTACGCCCGCTGGCACGCGAGGCACCGCTTGGCGGTCGGATAGGCCTCGAGCCGCGCCGGATCGATCTGCTCCCCGCAGTCCACGCACTCCCCGTACGTGCCCGCGGTGATGCGCCTTAGGGCTGCGTCGCTGTCACGCACCTCCTGCACTTCTCGGGAGATACCAGCTAGATTCACGTCGGTCAGGAGGTCCGCCAGGGACTCCTCGTCGACATCATGAACCTGGCCGGCGAGCTCCCCGTACGTCTCCGTATCGCCCCGCAGCAAAGCCGCGCGGATCTCGCCGCGCAGGACGCTCAGACGGTCCCGCAGCTTGTTCGCGAAGTGAGGATAGAGGAATCGCAGATCGGTGGCGGCCATACGGCGTGTCCTCGGTCGCTTTGCATCGCCACCGTCCCTTATTCGCTCTTGTCCTCGGCGCGGCAATGCGTAATCGCCACAGGGAATCGCCCGCAATCCCCCCGCATTTGACCGTTTCCGCCCCGCGGGGAGCGTCACCCGATCAAATGACGCGCCGGCGAGCGAACTGGACGCCGCCCCTGATCACCCGGTACACGAACCATAGCCAAATCGGCGCAAATAGCAGCGCGCCGAGACCGAACGGGACGCAGAACCCGGCCAGTATCGACCACACCAGAAACACGAAGGCCGTGCGCAGACGCCACTGCCGGTGACTCTGCAAAAGCGGGTCGGTCCAGACTTGCGCATCCCTGCGCGTATCGCCGTAGACCTGGTACCAGATCGCGAAGACGAACAGCACCGCTCCCAGCGCAAGCGCAGCATATGCACGCCCCGAGCGCCGCGCCGCTGTTTCATCGCTCTGCAGCTCGAGCGTCCCCTGGGCCACAAGGGCATCGGTCATTTGCCGACCCTCCACCACCGCTCCTCGCTGGTGATGACCCGCCGCCAGTACAGCCGGTAGATCAGATAGGTCAGCACCGAAAGCGCAAGGAACAGCCCGAGGATCCAGGGTCCCAGGCGGGCACGCTCCTGCTCATGCGGGTGCCCCACCGCGTAGAGGAAGTCCACAATGTCCCGCGCGGTTCGGTCGAATTGGGCCCGAGACATGCTGCCCTGCGTCAACGGCTGCACACCGACCGCCACCTGCGCCGGACTGCCGAAGCGCAGTCCCGCGACCATGACCGGCTTCTGCAGCCCCTGCATCGGCGCAAAGACATCCGGCATGGCCACGTTGTACCGGACAGTGTTGTTCACTCCGCTCGGCCGCGACGGATCGACGTAGAACGAGGTGAGGTACGTATACAGCCACGCCGGAGAGCGGCGCCGGGCGATAACCGTCAGATCCGGCGGCAGGATCTTGACGAACGCATCGATGACGCCTGAGGGCATCGTGCTGGTGATCGTGTCGTGGTAATGGCTGCCGTTGGTTCCGATGACTTTCTCGTACCGTGTCCGGCTCATGCGGAGAATCTTGCGCAGCGAGCTGTAGCGCACCCCCTGCAGGGAATGGCAGGCGACGCACATGTGCAGCGTGTACAGCGCTCCGTTACGCAAGGCCGCCTTGTCTTGCAGGTTGACCGTAATGGGCCGCAGAGGCGCCTGTGTCGTCGCCACCGAACTGCGCGCCACGCCGCCGAAGGAGGCCACCAGACCCGCGGTCAGCGCGAGCAGGACCCGGTAGTTCACGAGCGGTGCATTGTGCTTCGTCATGGCCTATTCCTGCCGAATGAATTGCGTCTGTTTTCTACCCGTAGCGAGCGCCGGCATGTGCAGCTTCCTTCCCGATCCACTCTCAATGAAAGAGGCCGCCTGCGGTCAGTCGCTGCGGCAGCTCGCGCCTATCGTGCGCGAGAGCGGGGAATACGATTGCCAACCCGAACAGCAACAGTATATAAAGCGTCGGAATCCAGTCCGTCTGCAGCATCAGGTCCCAGCCATGCGCGTGGATGGAGTACATCCACAGATCGACCAGCCACACCACTGCCTCGGCGGCAAGCAGCCATACGATCTTGACGCGCGCCGAGCGCCGGCGGTTGAAGAACGGCAGCAGCAGGAACGTCGAATAGAACACCTCGGTCACGTGCAGTCCGTCGACCATGTTGTGCTCGGTCGCGAATCCATGCGCGATGTACCCAAGCCACAAGAACGAGAACGCCATCATCAGGATGTTGATCTTGTAAAGCACCGACCGGTAGCGAATCGAGCGCACCGGGTTGCGATCGAGCAACGGCAGGCACGCGAGCAGCACGAACGAGCCGCCGAACGCCATGATGCCGTAGAGCTTGTCCGGCACACCGCGCAACATGGCGTAGAACGGCAGGAAGAACCACAGCGGATGGATGTCGGCGGGCGTATGCAAAATGTTCGCCGGCGTATAGTTGAGCTTGTCGAGCAGCAGACCCCACCCGCCGGGGTTGTAGAACACGAACCAGAAGAAGACCACCAAGAACACGCTGACGCCGAACAGATCCTTCACCGTGTAATAGGGGTGAAAGGGAATGCCGTCGCGCGGCCAGGATGACTCATTGACGTTGTCGTGTATTTCCACGCCATCGGGATTATTCGAGCCCACATGATGCAGCGCGATCAGGTGCACGAGCACCAACGCGAGCAGCAGCACCGGCACCAGGAACACGTGAAAGACGAAGAAGCGGTTCAGCGTGGGCAGGTCGACCACGAACGAGCCGCGCAGCCACGTCGCAATCGGCTTGCCGATCACCGGCACGGCGGTGACGAAGTTGGTCACAACGGCCGACCCCCAGTACGACATCTGTCCCCAGGGCAGCAGGTAGCCGAGGAACGCCTCGGCCGCGAGCGCCAGATAGATAAAGATGCCGATCAGCCACAGCAGCTCGCGCGGCTTCTTGTACGAGCCGTACATGATGCCGCGATACATGTGCAGGTAGACCAGCAGGAAGAACGCCGAGGCCCCGACGATATGGATGTCGCGGATCAGCCAGCCCCATCGCGAGTCCCTCTCGATGCCGCGCAATACGGACCAGTAAGCGAGGTCGGGATTCGGCTGATAATGGATGGCCAGGAACAGCCCGGTCGCCAGCTGCAGAACCAGCACCACCATGGCCAGCGAGCCGAAGAAGTACCAGAGGTTGAAGTTCTTCGGCGCGGGATAGCCCGTCAGCTGACTGCGCCACGTGGAGGAGATCGGCAGCCGGTCGTCGAACCAGCCGAACACGCGCCGCATTCTCGATGGGTTGCTGCTATTCATGGATCTTCAGACCTTTTAGTACGTAATCGACCACGCCTGCGGCAAGCGAGCGAAATGCCATGCCGCCGGATCGCATGGCCGCCTTGTCAGTGCACTTTCGGCGCAGCGGCGGCGTGGGCGCTGGCCCGTACGCCCCCGGGGCCAGTGCCGCCCTCAGCTGCGCTCTTCCTCTCAAGCCCGCTCGCGTATTCGGTAAAGTCCTTCGGACCGATGCCCAGCGTCGTGTCCGGGTTGAGCTGCTGCAGGTAGGCGGCCACCGCAGTGTCCTGCGCTGCGGTCATCGCCCGCGCGATCGTGTGCATCACATGTCCCGGGCTGTTGGACCGCTTGCCGCTCGCGAATCGGACGAGCTGCGCGACCAGATACGGGGCGTGCTGTCCGGCGAGCGCCGGTATCGCCATCGGCTCGTTGCCCTCGCCGGCAAGCCCGTGGCAGGCCGCGCACGAAGGGATGTCCTCGCCCGCGATGCCCCGCTCATAGATCACCTTGCCCAGTGCGATCTCATCCGGGGACGCCGCCGGTGCGCCCGGGGCGGGGGCGTAGGCCCACATTGGGCGAAGCTTCGAGAAGTATGCGGCAATGTCCCTGAGGTTCGCGTTCGCGGGTGACGGCGGGATGGTCATGGCCATCCCGCTCATGATGCTCGACGTTCTCGCACCGCTGCGGAAGTTCTCGAGCTCCTTGAGCAGGTAGTTGTAATTCTGCCCTGCGAGATTCGGGTGCGCAGGGGTCACGCCGATGCCGTTGACGCCGTGACAGGCGGCGCACACGGTGATCTTGGCCGCACCCTGTGCCGCGGCGCCGGCGGGAGGCAGACCATGATAATCGTCCTTACCGTACACCGACGGGACAACGAGAACGGCGACCAGGAGCGCTGCCAGGGCGGATTTCATTGCTATGGATTCCTTCTCTTCGTGATCGGGCCGAGGGGCAGGCCGCACACGGCGGCCCCGTCACCAGATGTCGGGCGACCAGTTCCTGTCGAACCCCGAGGCATTCACCTCGCCGATGCGCGCCACCGTCTCAGACATCCAGTAGTACGGGGGGATCGGAATGTTGAGCGGTGCCGGCGAGCCCTCGATGACGCGCGCGGAGAAGTCGTACATCGACCCGTGGCATGCGCAGTGAAATCCACCCGGCCACCACGGGGTCACGGTGTGCGGCGCGGGCCGGTATCCCGGGATGCACTGCATGTGTGTGCAGAGCGCCACGGCAATGAAGTACTCAGGGCGCAACGCTCTATAGTCGCCGTTGACGAACTGCGGCGCCGGCTGCTGATTGCGCTTGCTGTCGGGATCCTTCAGACGCTGGCGCAACGAGGGTTCGGCGAGCGTCTTCAGCATCCATGGCTCGCGCCTGAGGATCCAGATTGGCTTCTTCTTCCACTCGGCGAGAATCAATTGACCAGGCTCCATGCGGCTGACATCCACTTCGATGGGCGCCCCGAGCGCCTCGACCGCCTTGCCCGGGTTCATGTTGTCGATTAGGGCATCAGCGAGGAGCCCCGCTGCGCCGGCGCCCAACACGCCGGCAGTGGAAACCAGAAAGCGCCTGCGGTTCTTGTCCGTCGTCGGCGCAGGCCGGATGGAGTCCATGACCACCTCTGGTGCGACCTGGTTCGCGTCATCTTTCATGCCCTGCGCCTTTCTGCCCTGTGCCTGCTGCAATTCATTGAAACAAAACGGAGCTCACATCGAGCGGAAGTCGTTCCGATCGAACTTCTGCGCCGCAGATCGGGGGCCACGCGCCCACCTTCAGCGCCGTTGCATCAAAGGCGTGTTGCCGGCGAATCTCGAAACGGCGCCGGACCGTGACGAATGCCGCGCGGCAGAGGCCGCGCTGGGTCTTCTTCGACGGAAACGGATCCAAGGGCAAAAATCAATCCCTGTTGCAGAAAACCCGATCGTCTAATCGGCTCCGCGGACCTACTGTTAGATTCCGGCAAGCCGCCCGATCGCCTCGGTTCCACTGAGGCGCGTATGATATCGAGCGTTGTGGTGATGAGAAGTTCATTTCGACCCGACGTGCGTGAAAGCTGATCATTGTCAGGCGTCCAAGCCGCGCTCAAGATGGCCGGCGCATCGCGGCGCATTACCGTATATTGACTTCAATCCGCCAGTCGATGTTTGCGACGCACCCGATGCAATCACAGTCAGCCGAATATCTTCAGCTGCTTCAGTACAATGCCCCGACTGATCTTCTCGCGCAGCGTATCGTCCTCGTGACCGGAGCCGCGCAAGGCATCGGCCGCGCCGTCTCACTGCGCTACGCGCGGCACGGCGCGAGCCTGATTCTGCTCGATTGGGACCGCGCGGGACTCGACAGCCTCAGCGATGAAATTGCCGCGCAGGGCGGCGGCGAGCCGCTGCTGTGCCCCGCCGATCTTTCCGGAATCACGATCAGCGGGCTGCGCGAAATCGCCGATCGCATCGGCGCGCGCTTCGGACGGCTCGACGGTCTGCTCAACAACGCGGCCTGGATCGCAGCGCTGAGCCCGTTCGAGCATTGCCCGCCGGCGGCCTGGACCAAGGTCATGAACGTGAATCTCGCCGCGCCGTTCTTCCTGACACAATGGTGCATGCCACTGCTGCACAAGGCCGAGGACCCCGTCGTTGGCTTCTCCCTCCATGCCGCCAGCCGCGCGTATTGGGGCGGCTTCGCCATGGCCAAGGCCGCACAAGAGGCGCTCATCGGCGTCCTGGCGGACGAATACCACGCGCACAGCGCCCACCCGGTGCGCCTGTTCGGCATCGATACCGGCGCGGTCATGACCCCGGGACGGCGCCTGCACTACCCCGGCGAGGCGCGCGATGCGCATCCACTTCCCGAACAGGTGACCGGCCCCTATCTGTACGCGATGGGGCCGGCGGCGCGCGGACAGAGTCCTCTGCTGCTGCGCGCAGCGGCCGGCTGACGGATTGCCCGTCCGCGGGGGCCGGCCTACCGCTGCAAGCGAGTCAGTCGCCGACCGCGGCGCGGGTGCCGCGCTCCCTGCCCTGTTCGCTCGACGAACCGCCCATCGTTTCGAGCAGGTAGTCGATGAACACCCGCACCTTGATGGGCAGGTGCTGATGAGTGAGATAGACCGCGAAGAGGTTCATCTGCATCTTGTGGTACTCCTTGAGGATCGGCACGAGGCTTCCGCGGCGTATCGCATCCTCGACGATGAAGCTCGGCTGCATGATGATCCCGCCGCCAGCCTCTGCCAGCGCGCACAGCAGATCGCCGTTCGTGGCATGAACGGCGGGCCGCACGCGCACACGCGTGACCGTGCCCGCCGAGTCGGTGAATGGCCACTCGTCGCCGGACCACAAATACTTGTAACTGAGGACCGCATGTCGCTCGAGATCTGCGGGCACGCGCGGCGTACCGTGCCGCCGCAGATATCCCGGGGCCGCGCACACCAGCAGACTGATCGGGGCGATGCGCCGCGCGATGAGATTTCCGTCGATGGCGCTGGCGATGCGCAGCGCGAGATCAATGCCCTCGTTGGCCAGATCCACGACCCGGTCCGACAGATCGACGTCCAGCCGCAAATCCGGGTAGCGTGCGCGGAAGGCCGGAAGAATCTTGCTCAGGCGAAGCACGCCGAACGACAGCGGCGCCGAGATGCGCAGCAGTCCCGTCGGCTGCGCGACGCGCGCCGCGGCGGCTGACTCCGCCTCGCCGATCTGCTCGAGGATCTGGCGCGCCCGCGCACAGAACTCGACGCCCGCATCGGTCAAGGAAAGCCGGCGTGTGGTGCGATTCAGCAGCCGCGCGCCGAGATGGTGCTCCAATGCAGCAACCTGCCGCGTCACCGCCGGATTGGACAGCCCGAGTGCGTCCGCAGCGCGCGCAAAGCTCCCCGAATCAACGACCTGCAGCAGAACGCGCATGGCGTACGTGATATCCATCGTGGCGCCTTTTATTCCGAATATTGCAATTATTAATTATTACCGATGGCATTTTATTTCATTCTGATCAATATCATAGTATGCACAGGGTCGCATCGCGATACGAAATCGATCAAGGGCCATGCACAGGCGAGGGAACACCGCCCGTCCCTGCGCAGGCGCGATGAGCGAGAAGATCCGCCGGAATGTATTCAAGCCACAGATCGCACTGGAGAAACAGGCATGATCAATCAATCGACGGCGCCGTATGGTGCAAGCTTGTTGCGGGTGAGCCTCGGCGTGCTGTTCCTGGCGCACGTCGCTCTGAAGATCTTCGTGTTCACGATCCCGGGATTCGTCGCCTATTTCGCGACGCTCGGCCTTCCGGCCATCGCAGCTTACGGCGTGATCGCGCTCGAGCTGATCGGCGGCCTCGCCCTGGTGCTCGGCATCTACGCGACGTGGGTCGCGGTTCCGCTCGCCCTCGAGATGCTCGCCACGATCGTGATGGTGCACGGCCACAATGGCTGGCTCTTCACCAACGCCGGCGGCGGTTGGGAGTACCCGGCCTTCTGGGCGATCAGCCTGGTGGCGCTCTCGCTGCTCGGCGACGGCGCATTTGCCCTGCTTCCGGCGCGACGGTGACGACTTGCGGGAGAGCGATGAACAGGTCCGGGACGAGTGGCGACAGCGCGATGAGCTCGCGTGCCGGAGCTCTATTGCGCACGAACTGACCGAACGCCCACACCGGCCCTTGCGGTGGGTGTCCGGCGGTCATCGGCATCTGAAGAGCCGCACACAATAAGAACCACGCCGTGCGGGGCCGCCGTGCGGGCCCCGCACGGCGGCCGGATCGCTTGAAAGGAATCGTTCAGCTCAGAGCGCATACGGCGAGTGCCGGCCGCCCCGAACTGGGTGAGTGCTCCACGCCCCGGCCTTCGCGCCGCTGCCAACATGCCGTCGAACCTGCAAAGGCGCATGTGCTTGGTTCTGTGCTCACACACGGCGCGGCTGCGAAACGCATGCCCGGCCGCATACGTATGCGCTTGACTCGGGCGCCCTGAGGTAATATTGAAAGTGCCCTCGTCGCGGGTGAACCGAATCAGGGTGCGGATGGAGGCAGAAGAATTGCGGCTGCGGCCCCACGCCCCAAAGCCGCGGACCAGAACACTGATCCCTCGGGAACCGTGCGCGGCGCCTCGGGCACGAGGGACGGCCTGCATAGCCCTTCGGAGAAATTCACAGCCGGCGCGCTTCGCGCGCCGCTGAATCGAAATGTCCTCGATTCCGATCAACCGAGTCCTCTCCGCGGTGACCCACGGCGTGTT
>JAKCEJ010000224.1 GCA_021838065.1 Pseudomonadota bacterium | reverse complement strand
AACGGATTGAAGCCGGAGGCGCAACCGGCCTCATTGAGAGCAACGCGGAGGTCGAAGCCGTAGCGGCGCGCGAAGCGGTCACGGAATTCGAGCAACTCGCGGAACTCCCAGGTCGAATCGATGTGCAGCAGCGGCACCGGCGGACGTGACGGGTGGAATGCCCGGCAGACGAGGTGAGCGAGGACCGTGGAGTCCTTGCCCCCGGAGAACAGCAGCACCGGTGTGCGCGCCTCGGCGATCGCCTCGCGCAGGATGTAGATGGCCTCGGCTTCGAGGGCCGCGAGCGAGGGTCGCGGCCACTCGGGCGCCGCACCGTCGGGGGAGTCCTCCGAAGCGAGCGTGCGGGTCACGCCGGTGCGCTCGCGGGTTGTGGACGGGCCTGCGCTGGCTCACCGCAGCGCACGCGCTGCGGCTCGAAGAGGCGCTCGGGGTTCTGCCCGTGCAGGCGGTACAGGTGCAGCCACTCGTGTTCGACCAGCTGGCGTACGTCGGGCAAGCGCTGCACGATCCGTTCAATCCGTTCGCGCGGTGCGTCGATGAGCACCGTCAGGCGCAGCGGCGCGTGCCGCCACTCGGTGCCGTCGTGCACGGACTGTTGGGCCAGTCCGATGCGCAGATCGCCGCTGTGTCCCTCGAGAACGCCGATGCGCCCGCCGAGCACGTTGTGCAGAACCTTGTTACCACTGCCGAAGCGCTGCGGATCGACGGTCGAGCCGTAGTACTGCAGGTTGATCCAGTGCGTCACGATGAGCGGACCGGCGAGCAGCTGCTCGAGCAGCGCGCCGTCGGGGTCCTCGTCCGAGCGGTATTCGTGGAGGAAGACCCGGCCCTCGAGGTCGATGCCGCGGGTCCGCTCGCGCGGCGCGAGAATGAACGCGGCATTGCCCGCCAGCCCCCACTCGGGCCGCACTTCTGACCAGTCGCGCGTGCGCTGCTCGAGGCGGCGCAGCAATGCCGCGTCCCGCCCCGCGAGGTGCGCCAGACCGAGCTCCGGGGCTCGTTCGCGCCGCACCTGCGCGCCGGCGCGCCGCAGCGTCTCGCGCAGCCGCTCGAGATCGGCCGCATGCCCCGGGGAGAGGGAGGGCGGCTCAAACAATTCCACAGTATCGGTCACGGTGTCGTGCAGTCCGGCGATCACCACGGTGTGCTCGGGCAGATCGATGCCCTGTTCGCCGAGGGCGTGGCGCACGGCCGGATCGTTCAGCAGATCGGCGAGGATCCGGGCATTGACGTCGCCGCTGTGCCCCCCGCAGGCGCCGCAGGCGAGCGCGGCCGCCTGCGGGTTGTTGGCCGTGCGTGCACCATGTCCGATGAGCACGAGCAGACGGGCCCAGGGGCGCTCAATGCCCATGGCGCGCACGACCTGCGCGGCAAGCTGCACGTGCCGGGCCAGTGCCTGCGGGTCACTGCCGACGAGGTGCGGACGCAGTGCGGCGTGCTCGGCGCGCCCGAGGCCGGTGCGCTGCGGGCGCCCCGGTGCACGCCCGAACGTGCGGGCGAGGAGCTTCGGCAGATAGGTGAGGCCGAGGATCTCCACGGTGCTGAAGGCCCCCGTCGGCAGGCGCGAGAAGGGCGCCAGGCTCGCCCCGCGCCGCAACGCCCGCCGGCGCTGATCGGCGAGGCGTTCATCCTCCGCGGCGTTGCCGCTCGTGTCGCTGGCGGCGAGCGTGGGCGCGAGCAGCGCCGGCAACTGCGGCTGCTCCAGCGAAGTGCCGAGCGGGGTGTAGCGCAGGGGCAGACCGAAGAACCCTGCAAAGCCGTAGGTCTGCACACCGTCATCGGCTTGTTCGACGGCGCGGCGCATGCGCTCGGAGCGGACATCGATGCAGAAGACGAGCTGTGCGTGCGCGGGCGCTGGTTGTCCGGCGCCAGCCCGTGTGCGCGACCGGCGCAGTGCGCCGAAGAGCCGCTGCTGATAGGCGATCTCGTGCGCACGCTGCCAGAGCAGGTCGACGCCGAGCGCTGCGGGTGGCTTGGCGCTCGCCGCAGCGCTCCAGTGCTCGAGCCAGTCGCGCCACACCGAGCGCTCATCATGGCGGCCGTCGTGCAGCAGAGCCTCCCAGGCGAGACGGATCACCAGCAGATGCGCAAGGTGCGCATCGCAGCGCCCGGCGAGCGCCGCCTCCCAGCGCAGGCCCGCGCACCAGGCGGCCCAGCCGCCGATGCGCCCGGCCAGCACCTCGAGCAGCTCCATCAGTTGTGCATCGCGCACGGCCAGCCGCTCGAGCGCCCAGTCCAGTGCCGCCTCGGCTGCCTGCGGCAGCTCGGCGGCGCGGGCGTGCAGCGATGCGAAACGCCGATCCCCACGCAGTGCCGCGCGCCAGTATTCGAACAACCCGGTCGGCCGCACCGGCGACCCGTCGCGCTGCAGTTCGTCGAAGTAGGCGGCGCAGGTCTCGCTGATCTGCTGCGTGATGCGCTCGCGCCAGGGCAATGCATCGCGCCGGCGCGGGTCGCTGTCCAGCCGGTCGCTGAGCAGCGGTACTCCCTCCATGGGGGGGGTGGGCGCCTCGAGGGCGCGGACGGCAGCCGCAATGCTCAACGGCGCCGACGCTTCGCGCAGCGCCTGCTCCAGGTGCGCCGGCTGGATCTGTCCCTGCTGCCAGGCACGCAAGTACTGCGCGCGCGTCCACGTCAGGGGCGTTGCATACAGACGCCGCAACCGCTCGGCGGCCGTGGCGAAGGGCAGGGTACGATAGCCCCAGTAGGGGCTGACCGCGACCTGTCGATCGATCGGCCATGCAGGCGCGACGGTGTGACAGGCGGCCTCCAGCGCGGCGCGGCGCACGCTCGCATCGCCCTCGCGCGCAGCCGGTGCGTTCGCGCCGCTCAAGCGGTGCCCCCTTCGCGCTGCGCCAGCCACTGACCGAGTGGTCCGTGCGGGCTGCGCTCATCGTGCCAGGGCCATCGAGAGGTGACGAGCCGCGTGAGCGGCTCGTCGAGGAAGTACCCGGCAGCCGCCCAGGCATACAGACGCGAGTGCCGGGTCGCGCCGCCGGCGCGCCACAGATGCGCCTGCGCCGCATACAACAGGAGCAGACAGAGCGCGCTGTACCCCGCCAGCAGTGGCGCGGGGGTCACCGAGGGCGCGCCGAGTCCCTCGGTCATCGTCAGGTGCCAGAGCAGATACAGCTGCACGGCGAGCGCGGCCGCCCCGAGGTTGCGGGTGCGGGTGAGTGCATCGGCGCTTGCGTCCCACAGGAGTGTCGCGACGCCGAGCGTACACAGCAGCAGGGCGACCCCGGGGACGGCCGGGGCATGCAGCACGGTGTGCCACAGCTGCGCCGAGGCGGCCACCAGGCCTGCGGCTACCGCCAGGCCGAGCACCGTCGCGAAGGGTGCGCGCCGGAGCGGGGCGGCGCGCATGCGCGCCACGGTGCTCTCACGTACCGCCTCTCCGGAGCTGAGAAATGCGTGCGCTTTGTACAGTGCGTGTCCGAGCAGATGCAGCAGCGCCAGACCGTAGAGGCCGAGGCCGCACTCGGCGGCCATCAGTCCCATCTGCGAACAGGTCGACCAGGCGAGACGACCCTTGATCGACGGACAGGTCATCAGGGTGAGCCCGGCGAGTGTCGCGGTGGTGCTGCCGACGATGACCAGCAGTCCCTCGGCGGGCAGTGAGGCGCTGATGAGTGGTGCAAGGCGGATCAGGACGTAGCCGCCGAGGTTGACGACGCCAGCGTGCATCAGAGCCGAGACACTGGTCGGGGCCTCCATGACCTGGACCAGCCAGCCGTGCAGCGGCAGCTGTGCAGACTTCAGGAGCACGGCCGCGGCGAGCAGCAGCGCGGCGCACTGCAGCTGTGCACCGGCGGCGCCGTGCACCGCGATCAGCCGGGCGAGGGGGGTCAGTCCGAGGGTGTGCCAGTGCCGATAGAGCAGCACCGCGGCGCTGAGCAGGCAGGCCTCGGCGAGGCGGCTGGCGAGGAATTTCTTGCGGGCTGCGATGCGGGCCGCGGGCCGTTCGCGGTAGTGCGTCAGGAGCGGATGCACCGCGACGCTGCTCGCCGCCCAGGCGAGCACCAGCACGCCGAGATTGCGGGCCGCGACCACCGCGCTCACGCCGGCGAGCGTCAGCAGCAGCGAGCACACGAAGCGCCGCTCGCCGGCTTCTCCGGCGAGATTGCCGCGCGAGTAGCGGGCGATGACCCAGCCGAGAAAGGCGATCAAGGTCATCACCGCCGCTGCCGGTCCGTTGTGCGGACCGATCGTCCCTCCCGGCACCAGATGGCTCAGATCGCCCGCGAGCGCTGCACCGAGCGCACCGCCAGAGGCCCACGAGAGTGCCTGCCAGCGCGAGCGTCGCGGCAGCCCGGCGGCCGCCCCAAGCAGATACAGCAGCGGGACGAGCCAGGCGGTCCAGTGCAGGTGATGCGGCATGCGAACTCCCGAGGTTGCGGCGACGCGGGGGAGTATTCCTGGCTGCCAAGGCACTGTAAAATAGAATAAATAGAATAAATCGTTCGAGAAAACAGAATATGCGCAATCTGAACTTCCGCCACCTGCTTTATTTCTGGACCGTCGCGCAGCGCGGCCATCTGACCCAGGCGGCCGGAGAGCTGCGTGTGTCGCAGTCGGCGCTGTCGGCGCAGATCCGTCAGCTCGAGACGTATCTCGGCCGCCCCCTGTTCGAGCGGTCCGGCCGCTCGCTGCACCTGACGGAGTTCGGCGCCGTGGTGCTCGATTACGCCGACAGCATCTTCGGGCTTGGTCAGGAGCTGATGGCCACCGTGCGCGGTGGACTCGGGCAGCGCCAGCAACACCTGCGCGTCGGGGCGGTGGCCACGCTTTCACGCAATTTCACGGAAAACCTGTTGCGTCCGCTGTTCACCCGTCCCGAGGTGCGTCTGACGCTGCAGTCGGGCGGTCTGGCGGAGCTGCTCGAGCAGCTGCGCGTGCACAACCTGGATGTGCTGCTCTCGAACCGCCCGGTTGTGGCCGAGAGCGAGCGCCCGTGGCGCTGCGTGCCGCTCTCGCGCCAGTCGGTGTGCCTGATCGGACCGCCGCGCGCCGGGCGGCGGCGGCTGCGGCTGCCGGAGGATCTGGCCGGCATGCGCCTGGTGCTGCCCGGACCGAACAGCGACATACGGACCCAGTTCGACTTGTGGTGCGAGCGCAGACATATCACCGTCGAGGTGGCCGCGGAGGTCGATGACATGGCGATGCTGCGGCTCTTTGCGCGCGACTCCGGTGCCGTTGCAGTCC
>JAKCEJ010000223.1 GCA_021838065.1 Pseudomonadota bacterium | reverse complement strand
GAGGATTGTTCGGCATCAGCACCAGGAAGCGCCCGGCGAGGCTGAGGAAGGTGGTGAGCGCTGCGCCTTTGTTGCCGCGCTCCTCCTTCTCGACCTGGACGATCAGCTCCTGGCCCTCGGAGAGCAGCTCACGGATGTTCATCCGCCCGCCCTGGGGCGGCTGGCGGAAGTACTCCCGCGTGACTTCCTTCAGCGGCAGGAAGCCGTGGCGCGTCGCGCCGTAATCGACGAAGCAGGCTTCCAGCGACGGTTCGATGCGCGAGATCCGGCCCTTGTAGACGTTCGCCTTCTTCTGTTCGCGGGAGGGTATGTCGATGCTGAGGTCAAAAAGCTTCTGTCCATCGACCAGCGCGACTCGCAGTTCCTCTTCCTGAGTCGCATTCACGAGCATTCTTTTCATGTGCCCCTACTGTTGTACGGTGAGGGGCCGGCAAGCATACGGGAGGCCGCGGCGCTGGCGCGCCGCGGCGGCGAAGATTCCTGCTACTCGGCGCGTCAGCGCGAGTTTCGATCATCACGATGCACGCCACTGCATAGGCGGGTGCCGGAAATCCTTCGACGGTCTCAACCGGAGGCGCCACCCGCGGAACCCGTTGCAGGGGTTCGACGCCGGCGGCGGATCTTGTCGGCCCGATACGATGGCCTCTGTACGGAGGTCCAACTAACATGCGGCGTGGTGCGCCGCCAACCATTGGCGCGTCCGCTCAGCGGACGGCCCCGGGAGTATACTGCAATGATTACTGTAGAAACAGTGTCTTACGCGGAAGAGGGCGGTGTCCGAGGATAATGGGGTCGAAGGGCGCACCAGCGTGCGCTATCTGGACGTGGCCGAGGGCGAGGCGGGACTCAGGCTGGATAAGTTCCTGACCCAGCGCCTGCCCGGGCTGCCGCGAACGCGGCTGTTCCGCATCATTCGCAAGGGCGAGGTACGGGTCAACGGCGGGCGGGCGGGCCCCGAGACGCGCTTGGCCGCGAGCGACCGTGTGCGGGTTCCGCCGCTTCGCGTGGAGGCGCCCGGGCCGGCCGAGCCCGCCGCGCGCGGCCCGTCGGCGGCAGTCCTCGAGAGGGTCCGGCGCGCGATCATCCACGAGGATGCGCGGCTGATGGTGCTCGACAAGCCGGCCGGACTCGCGGTCCACGGCGGCAGCGGCATCGACTTCGGCGTCATCGAGGCGCTGCGCGCGCTGCGGCCGGGCGAGCCGCTCGAGCTGGTGCACCGCCTCGACCGCGACACCAGCGGCTGCCTGCTGGTGGCCCGCACGGCGGCGGCGCTGCGCACCGCGCACGCGCTGCTGCGCGAGGGGCGCAGCGAGAAGCGCTATCTGGCGCTGCTCTGCGGCCGCTGGGACCTGGGCCGCAAGCGGATCGATGCGCCGTTGCACACCGATACTCGGGTGGGCGGGGAGCGCACGGTGCGGGTCGGCCCGGGCGGCAAGCCCTCGGTGAGCGAGTTTCGGCTGGTGCAGACCTACGGCCGGCGCGGACGCGCTGCACCGAAGGCAAGCCTCCTCGAAGTCACGCTGCATACGGGCCGCACGCATCAGATCCGGGTGCACGCCGCCTATGCCGGCCATCCGGTGGCCGGCGATCCAAAATACGGCGATGCCGCCTGCAATGCGGCGCTGCGTGAGCTCGGCTTGAAGCGGATGTTCCTGCACGCGCACAGCATGAGCTTCGAGTGGCCGGACGGGGCCACCTTCAGCGCCAGCGCGCCGCTGCCCGAGGAGCTCTCGGCGGTGCTCGGCCGGCTGGAGCGCTAGCGCCGGCTCAGGGAACCGCGCAGCCCGCACGGCGCAGCGCCGCGGCGAGCCAGATGAGCGGCAGGCCGATCAGCGCGGTCGGATCGCTGCTCTCGATGCGCTCAAACAGCGAGATGCCGAGCCCTTCGACGCGGAATCCCCCGGCGCAGTCGAACGGCCGCTCGGCCTCGACGTAGCGGGCGATCTCCGCGGCCTCGAGCGAGCGGAACAGCACGGTGGTGGTGTCCAGGTGCACCGACCTCACCGCGCCGCCGGCGCCGAGCAGCGCGCAGCCGGTATGGAAGCGCACGCGCGCGCCGCTCGCGGCCGCGAGCTGCGCGCGGCAGCGGGCCGCATCGCCGGGCTTGTCGAGCACCTGCTGGCCATGGGCAGCCACCTGGTCACTGCCGATGACGAGCGCCTCGGGGTGGCGGTCGGCGACCGCCTGGGCCTTGGCGAGGGCGAGCCGGGCCGCCCGGTCGGCCGGCAGCTCCCCGCTCTCGTACGCTTCGCTCACCTGCGGGGCCACGGCCGTGAAGGGTAGCCGCAGCCGCTCGAGCAGCGCGCGGCGGTAGGGGGAGGTCGAGGCAAGAATCAGTTCAGGCATGGGCGCGCGGGCCGATGCAATTCGGCTCTCCGAAACAAGGACTTAACGGTTTCACCGGGCTTTGACTTGCCGGTACCTGATACCTATTATACGCGCCCCATGCCGCAACCCTGGTCCACGCCGCTCGATGTCGACCGGCTGTCCCGCGGGGCGGCCGCGGTCGATTTCGAGCTGCCGCTGGTGCAGTTGCCGCGGCTGCAATCGCGCGCGGAGCTGCTCGGCGGCAGCGTGCGGGGAATGGTGCGCTTCGGGCGCGATGCGGGCCATGCCGTGGCCGAAGTATCGCTCGAGGGCACGGCTGAGCTGCGCTGCCAGCGCTGCATGCGGCCGATGGCGCTGCCGTTGCGCGCGCGCACGCAGGTTGTGCTGCTCGCGAGCGAGGCCGAGGCGAACACGGTTGCCGCCGGGATCGAACCGGTGCTGGCGAGCGATGGGCGCATCAGCCTCGGCGAGTTGGTCGAGGAGGAGGTGCTGCTCAGCCTGCCGATCGTGCCGATGCACGACTCGGATGCGCAGTGTCAGCCGCTCGAGGCGGTCGGCACGGCGGGCGGGCAGCCGACCGAGGCGGCCACGCAGCGACCGTTTGCGCAGCTGGGTGAGTTGTTGAGTCACAAGTGAGTTTCCGCGCGTTGTGCGCATGAGGACATTATGGCCGTTCAAAAAAGCCGCAAGACCCCTTCCAGGCGCGGCATGCACCGTTCCCACGACGGACTCGCCGCTCCGGCGCTGTCCACCGACCCGCAGTCAGGCGAGACCCATCTGCGCCACCGCATCACCCCGGACGGCTTCTACCGCGGCCGGCGCGTGATCGAGAAGCCCGCCGAGACCGAGCAGGAATAACGCCCGCGCGCGTTCCGTGTTGCCGGTCGCCATCGATGTGATGAGCGGCGATCGCCCGCCGCGCGAGTACATCGCCGGCGCGCTGGCGGCGCTCGAGGAGGAGACGGAGCTGCGCGCCCTGCTGGTGGGCGAGGGTGCGCTGATCGACGCGGCGCGCGCGCGCGCGCCGACACCGCTGCGCGAGCGGATCGAGACGGTGCCGGCCTCCCAGGTGGTCGGCATGAGCGAGCACCCGCGCGATGCGGTGCGCCGCAAGAAGGACTCCTCGATGCGCGTGGCGGTCGAGCTCGTCAAGAGCGGGCGCGCCTCGGCCTGTGTGAGCGCCGGCAACACCGGGGCGCTCACCGCCATCGGGCACTTCGTGCTGAAAACGCTGCCGGGGGTCGAGCGCGCCGCGATCATCTCGGCCATTCCGGCCGCGCACGGGCACACGCAGATGCTCGATCTCGGCGCCAACACCAAGGCGACGCCCGAGCAGCTCGGTCAGTTCGCCACCATGGGCTCGATTATCTCGCACGATGTCTACGGGCTCCCCGCCCCGCGCATCGGCCTGCTCAACATCGGCGAGGAGGACATCAAGGGTCACGAGGTCGTGCAGGCCGCGCATGCGCTGCTGCTCGCCAGCGACCTGAACTACGTCGGCTTCGTCGAGGGCGATGACATCTTTTCCGGGGACGTCGATGTGGTGGTCACCGACGGGTTCACCGGCAACGTGGCGTTGAAGACCATGGAGGGGCTCGCCGCGTTGATCGCCGCGCGCATGCGGCGGGAGTTCGACGCCTCCTGGCGGGACCGCCTGGCCGGTCTTGCCGCGCGCAGGGTGCTGCGGCGCGTGGCCGTCAGCCTCGATCCGCGCCGCTATAACGGGGCGTGCATGGTCGGCCTGGCCGGGATCGTGGTAAAAAGCCATGGCCGGGCCGACAGGATGGCTTTCGCCAGAGCCGTCATCACCGCCGCGCTCGCCGCGCGCCATGGACTGACCGCGCACATCGCACAGGCGCTCGCCGCGCCGCAATCCATCGGGAGTTCGACGCCTTGATTTATTCGCGCATCGCCGGCACCGGCTCGTATCTGCCTGAGAAGGTCCTCACGAATCTCGATCTCGAGAAGATGGTCGACACGACCGACCAGTGGATCCGCGAGCGCACGGGGATCGAGCGGCGGCACATCGCCGCCGACGGGCAGACCACGGTCGATATGGCCGAGCAGGCCGTGCGCGCAGCGCTCGATGCGGCCGGCTGCAAGCCGGCGGACGTCGATTTCATCGCCTTCGGGACGACCACGCCCGATATGTGGTTCCCGAACTGCGGCGTGCTGCTGCAGGCGCGCCTCGGCTGCCGCGGCGTGCCGGCCTTCAGCCTCGAGACGGCCTGCAGCGGCTTCATGTACGCGCTGGCGATCGCCGACAAGTTCGTGCGCGCCGGGGAGGCGCGCCGGGCGCTCGCGATCGGCGCCGAGACCCTCTCGCGCATCACGGACTGGACCGACCGCTCCACCGCGGTGCTGTTCGCCGACGGCGCCGGCGCGGTGCTGCTCGAGCCGTCCGACCAGCCCGGGATCCTCTCGACCCATCTGCACGCCGACGGGGCCTACAAGGACCTGCTCTACAGCGGCGGCGGCACGGATCTGTCCAATACCCGCCGCGTGATCACCATGACCGGCAACGAGGTGTTCAAGGTCGCCGTGAACACGCTCAGCCGGTCGATCCACGAGGCGCTCACGGCCAATCATCTGGAGCGCTCGGCACTCGACTGGCTGGTGCCGCACCAGGCGAATCTGCGCATCATTCAGGCGACCGCCCGCCGGCTCGATCTGCCCATGGAGCGGGTGATCACCACCGTGCAGGACCACGGCAACACCTCGGCGGCCTCCGTGCCGCTTGCGCTTGATTACGCAGTGCGCTCGGGGAAGATCCAGCGCGGGCAGCTGATGCTGCTCGAGGCCTTCGGCGGCGGGTTCACCTGGGGTTCGGCGCTGATCCGCTACTGAGCACCGTCGCGCGCCGGGCGCGCGTGGGAGAGGAAACGGTGTTACTACGCAGCGGACCAAGCAAGCGAGGAACGTGTGCC
>JAKCEJ010000222.1 GCA_021838065.1 Pseudomonadota bacterium | reverse complement strand
GCGGCGAGCGCCCGGTAGGCGAGCACCGGCAGGTCGAACCCCGAGCCGTTCCACGACACCAGCTCCGGCGAGAAGCGCTCGATGCCATCGAAGAAGCGCTCGATGAGCTCGCGCTCGCTCGAGCGCTCATCGCCGAGGCTCCACACCTTCAGCGCATCGGCGCTGCGCAGCACACAGGAGATGGCCACCACCCGGTGCTGCTCGTGCGAGAGGAACTCCCCGCCCGACTGCTGGCGGCGCAGCGCGAACATGGCCTTCGCCACCGCGGCGTCGGCGAGGCCCTCGAGCCCGTAGAGCCGCCGGCCGAGCGCCACGTCGGGGACGGTTTCGATGTCGAATACCAGACAGTTCATGCTTCACCCTGAAGCTCGCGACTTCAACCGCGAGTTGTTTACTGTGCCCTCAGCAGCACCGCCACCGCCACGACCAGTCCCGCCTCGTCGGTGAGCGTGACGTGCCCGTCGCCGATGCCGAGGGCGCGCCGCACCCGCTCGCCGCGCTCGGAGTAGACGACCTCGGGCTTGCCGAGGCGGTTCTGCACCACCCCGACATCGCGGATCCATACCCCGTTGGCGAACCCCGTGCCCATCGCCTTGACGATGGCCTCTTTGGCCGCGAAGCGCATGGCGAGAAAGCGCTTCGGGCGCTGCGTGCGCGCGAGCTGCGCCAACTCCTCGGGCATCAGCAGCCGCTCGATGAACCGCTCACCGCGGCGCGCGAGTACGCCATCGATCCGCTCGGCCTTGAGCACGTCGATGCCGATGCCGAAGATCATGCGCGCGCGGCTGACATCAGCGCGCGCATCTGCCGCACCGCCTCGGGCAGCCCGTGGAAGACGGCGCGCGCGATGATGGCATGCCCGATGTTGAGCTCGACGATCTCCGCGATCGCGGCCACCGGCTGCACGTTGTGATAGTCGAGGCCGTGGCCGGCATGCACCTCGAGGCCGAGCCGCGCCGCCAGGTGCGCGCCGCTGCGCAGCCGATCGAGCTCCCGGGCCCGCTCGGTGCCGCGCGCCTCGGCGTAGGCCCCGGTGTGCAGCTCGATCGCCGGCGCCCCGAGGCGCGCGCTCGCCTCGATCTGCGCCGGCTCCGGATCGATGAACAGCGCTGCGCGCACGCCGTGTTGGGTGAGCCGCTCGACGGCAGCGCCCACCCGCGCGCCCTGGCCGGCGACATCGAGCCCGCCCTCGGTCGTCAGCTCCTGACGCTTCTCCGGCACGAGGCAGCAGTGCGGCGGGCGCACCTGGCCGGCGATGTCGAGCATCTCGGCGGTGACGGCCATCTCGAGGTTCATAGGGGTCGCCAGCAGCGTGCGCAGCATGCGCACGTCGGCATCCTGGATGTGCCGCCGGTCCTCGCGCAGATGCAGCGTGATGCCGTCGGCCCCGGCCATCTCGGCCTCGAGCGCCGCGTGCACGGGGTCGGGGTCGCGGCCGCGGCGCGCCTGACGCAGCGTCGCGATGTGATCGATGTTGACGCCCAGAGCGATCGGGAGATGGGACACGGTGGCCTCCGCGCGTTGCCGCCCCTGAGGGGGCTCAGTCGCTCATTTTCCCGTAGCGAGGTCCTGGATGCGACCCCCGCTGCAGCGCCCGCGCCACCCGCCGCGTGGCCAGCTCCCGGCCCTCGAGGCATTCCGCGAGCGCCGCCGTGAGCAGCACGCGCGCATCGGCGCGGGTGCGTTCCGCGGCGAGGTCCCCGCGCTCGAGCGCCCGCAGCGAACGGCCCGAGAGCGCGCCCGGCTCATCGAGCGCGACACGGCAGAGTCCCTGGGCGGCCCGGAATCGGTAAAAGCCCTCGGGCTCGATCGGTCCGCCGCCGGCCGCCGCGGCGAGGTCGAGCCCGTAGCCGACGCCCGTCAGCAGCTCGAGCTCGAACAGGCGCAGCGCCGCCTCGCGCCCGCCACCCTCGCGCAGCCGCGCGAGGGTGGCGCCGTAGGCGTCAAACAGCTCCGGGGCTGCATCGTGCCGCTGGGTCAGCCTCAGCAGCAGCTCATTGAGGTAGAAGGCGCTCATCACGCTCGCGGCGGGCAGCGCCTCGGTGCGCCCGGCGCACTCCGCGCCGGTGAGCTGGCCGGCCTCTCGCCCCAGCGTGAAGGTGAGCAGCAGCGGCTGAAACGGCTGCAGCACCGCGGCGAGGCGGGACTTCGGGCCACTCACGCCGCGCGCGAAGAGCGTCAGCCGCCCGTGCTCGCGCACCAGCACCTCGAGGATCCGGCCGGTCTCGCGGTACGGGCGGTGATGCAGCAGATAGGCCGGCGCGAGCTGCACCCGGCACGCCGGCGCGCTCATGCGTCGACGCCCAGGTCCTTCAGCGCGCGGGCATTGTCGGCCCAGTTCTCCCGCACCTTGACCCACAGCCGCAGGTGCAGACGCCGCCCGAGCAGCGCATTGAGCGTGCGCCGCGCGGAGCTCCCGACGCGCTTCAGCCTCTCCCCGCCCGCGCCGATCACGATCGGCTTCTGGCCCTCGCGGTCGACCCAGATCGCCGCATCCACGACGAGCTGCCCTTCGTCCTCCACCATCCGCTCGATGTCCACGGCGATGCCATACGGCAGCTCCTGGTTCAGCTCAAGCGTCAGCTTCTCGCGCACGGTCTCGGCGATGCGGAATGCGATGCCCCGGTCGGTCAGAGCATCGCGCGAGAACAGCGGCGGGGACAGCGGCAGCTCGGCAGCGATCACCGAAATCAGCCCTTCGAGACCGTCGGATTTCAGGGCCGAGACCGGCACCAGCGCGATGAACGGGTGGCGCGCGCCGAGCGCCTCCAGGTACGGCAGGAGCCGCTCGCGCGGGTGCACCCGGTCGACCTTGTTCACCGCAGCGATCGCCGGCCGCCCGGTGCGCGCGATACGCTCGAGCGCCAGTGCGTCCTCGCCGGTCCACTTCAGCGCCTCGACCACCAGCACCACCACGTCGGCGTCGGCGAGCGCGGCCGAGGCCGTGCGGTTCATCGCCTTGTTCAGCGCGCGCCGCGCCTGGCGATGCAGACCCGGCGTGTCGACGAAGGCGATCTGCGCATCGGGCCGCTGCACCAGCCCCAGGATGCGGTGCCGGGTCGTCTGCGGGCGCGGTGTGACGATGCTGAGCTTGGTGCCCACCAGGGCATTGAGCAGCGTCGACTTGCCCACGTTCGGGCGGCCGATGAGCGCGGCAAACCCGCAGTGCAGCGTGGGCGTGGTGGAATCAGCGCTAGCGCTCATTGGCGCGTGCCTCGATCAGCGTGAGGATGCGCTCGGCGGCCTGCTGCTCGGCGCGGCGGCGGCTCGAGCCGCGCCCCTGCGAGGTCAGCCCCAGCGCCTGCACCGCACAGCTGACCTCGAAGGTCTGCGTGTGCGGCTCGCCCTCGATACGCTCGACAGTGTAGACCGGCAGCGCCAGCGCGCGCGACTGCAGATGCTCCTGCAGGCGCGTCTTGGGATCCTTCAGCGTCTCGGGCGGCGGCAGCGCCGCCACGCGCGGGGCGAGGCAGCGCAGGATCAGCGCCTCGGCGGCCTCGAGCCCGGCATCGAGCAGCAGCGCGCCGCAGAGCGCCTCGAAGGCATCGGCGAGAATCGACTGGCGGCGAAAACCGCCGCTCTTGAGCTCCCCGGGACCGAGCTGCAGCGCCTCCCCGAGCCCGAGCTCTGCGGCCACCTCGGCGAGCGGCTCGGTGCTGACCACCCGGGCGCGCAGCCGGCTGAGGTCCCCCTCCGTCGCCTGCGGGAAGCGCTCGTACAGGTGGCGCGCCACCGCGAGGTTGACCACGGCGTCCCCGAGGAACTCGAGCCGCTCGTTGTTCGCCCCGGCGGCGCTGCGGTGGGTCAGCGCCGCGCGGAACAGCGCCGCGTCACGGGGCGTGTAATCGAGCCGCGTGCGCAGCCAGCCCTCGGGCCAGTGCGGGTTATCCACCGCCGTTCACGGTGACGGATTTGTCGAATTTCAGCTTCAGGGAGATCCCGGCAAAGAGCGGCGCGTAATCGTAGTAGGCCGCCTGCACCTGCCAGCCGGCGCTGTCGCGGCGAACGGTGATGTCCTGCACACTCGGATAGTTCACCTCATCGATCTCGAAATGGCGCGAAATGGCCGTCTGAATCTTAAAGACGCTCGCCCCGCCGCCCTGGAACTGGTTGTGCACCTCATCGAGCGTGTGCGACACCTTCATGTAGTTCAGGTACACCGGCGCGAGGCGCATGCCGGCGTAAATGCAGATGGCCCAGGGTATCAGCAGCACGAGCCAGCCGATCATTGTGATCCCGCGTTCTCGACGCATCGGTACGCCCTCCGCTACTTGATCTTCATGCCGATCCGGCTCCAGATCGGTCCCCCTTTACGATTGATGTCCCAATTGAACCAAATGTAGGTCGCTCTGCCGACGAGGTTGTGTTCGGGCACAAAGCCCCACACCCGACTGTCGTCGCTGTTGTCGCGATTGTCGCCAATCATGACATAGTTTCGTGGCGGGACGTTCATCTCGACCACTTTCTCCTCGTAGAGCGGCAGCGCGTCCGCCGGCGCCGGGCCGCCGCAGATGTAGCCGCGCGCATCCGAGCGAGGGCAGGTCGGCAGCGGGTTGCGGGTGACCTCCAGCGGCACCGGGCACAGCAGCACCTGGTGCACGTGCGAGTCGAGGTCCTCGGTGCCGAGCTGCATGTTGCGGTAGCAGCCGTCGTTGTAGGTGCCGGTGACGGCCAGCGGGATCTTCCTGCCGTTGATGATCAGCCGGTCGTCGTGCACCACCACGTGGTCCCCGGGCAGCCCCACCACGCGCTTGATGTAATCCTCGCGGGGGTTCAGCGGATAGCGGAACACCGCCACATCGCCCCGGTGCGGCTCGCCGGTATCGAGGATCTTCGTGTCCGTGACCGGCAGGCGCAGCCCGTAGGCGAACTTCTCCACCACGATGAAATCCCCGTCGAGCAGCGTCGGCATCATGGAGTCGGACGGGATGCGGAACGGCTCGAACAGGAAGGCGCGCACCAGGAGCACCGCGAGGGCCACCGGGAAGAAGCTGCGCGCGTAATCGACCGTGGTGGGCTCGAGCTGCTCGGCCGGGTCACGGCCCGCGGCCCGCGCGGCGGCGGCGCGCCGTTTGGCAAGCAGCGCCGCATCGATCAGCCAGACGATGCCCGTCACCGCGCAGATGAGCACGAGCACGGCGCTGAAGTTGACCGCCTCGGCGGCGAAGATGCGCAGCACCGCCGCCACCAGCAGCACCGGCAGCACGCGGTAGCACCAGGTGACCAGCGGGGGCTCCCGAGCAGCCTCGGCGGCGAG
>JAKCEJ010000221.1 GCA_021838065.1 Pseudomonadota bacterium | reverse complement strand
TGCGGGCTGCGGCGCCGAAGTGCCGGCGGACGTAGTCCTGCATCGACAGCCCGACGATCCAGTCGCCGATCACGAACGGGAACTGCCAGGGCTTGCGCCACGGAATGGTGCGCAGGAAGTGCCAGTATCGGGCCGCTCCACCGGGCAGGATGCCCCGCCACAGCAGGCGCGCGACGATGGCGAGTCCGGTCGCCGCCGGGTATTCCATGCCGCCGGCCGGGCGGCCGAGCGAGCGGCATTTGCTGCGGATGCGCCGCGCGATGGCCGCGTCGGCGAGCAGCCGCCGGTGCAGCTCGCGGTAGCCGTCGATGAGCTCGTCACGGCTCATGCCGAGCGGCTCGACGTTGGTGTCGAGCTTAGTGTTGTCGCCGCCGCTGTCGGCCTCGCGCAGGCGGCCGGCCTTGAGCAGCCGCTCATAGAGCGGCGTGCGCGGCATGGCATGCAGCAGCCCGATCATGGCCGTCTGGATCCCCGAGCGCGCGATGAACTGAAACTGGCGCTCGAAGGTCGAGACGGTGTCGTTGTCGAAGCCGACGATGAAGCCGGCCAGCACCTCGATGCCGTGACCGTGGATGCGCTGCACCGATTCGAGCGCATCGACGCGCATGTTCTGCACCTTGCGCATCTCGCGCAGGCTCGCCTCGTCCGGGGATTCGATGCCGATGAACGTCCAGCGGAAGCCCGCGGCCCGCATCAGACGCATCAGCTCCTCATCCTCGGCGAGGTTCAGCGAGGTCTCGGTGCCGAAGCTGAACGCGTAATCGTGGCGGCGCTGATAGTCGGCGAGAAAGCGCAGCAGCTGCTTGGCGATCGCGCGATGGCCGATGAGATTGTCATCGACGAAGAAGACCTTGCGTACGCCGAGGGCGCGCAGTGCATCGAGCTCGCGGCCGACCTGCTCCAGCGCCTTCTGGCGCGGTTTGCGGCCGAACATGACGATGATGTCGCAGAACTCGCACAGGTACGGACAGCCGCGCGAGAACTGCATCGTCGCGGTGGTGTACAGGTTCAGGCGCAGCAGGTCGAAGCGCGGCACCGGGGATTGCGCCAGATCGATCACGCCGTCCTCGCGGTACAGCGCCTGCGCGGCGCCGGCTTCGAAGTCGGCGCAGAAGCGCGGCCAGATGCGCTCGGCCTCTCCCGAGATGACCGCATCGGCGATCCCCTCGTAGCGCTCGGGGCACAGCGAGGCGAAGCTGCCGCCGACCACGACGAAGTGGCCGAGTCCGCGGTAGTACTCCATGAGCTCGCGCTGGCGCGGAAACTGCACGCCCATGCCGCCGATGCCGATCAGATCGGCCTCGGGGGCGAGCGGCAGCGGCTCGATATTCTCATCGACGATGCGCACCTGCCAGTGCGCCGGGCACAGCGCGGCGAGGGTGGCGAGCCCGAGCGGCGGATTGACCGCACGCTTGCCGCCGAGGACCTCGCTCACGGCCCAGTGGAAGTTCCAGAAGCTCTCCGGCGATTTGGGATTGATCAGCAGCAGGCGCATGAGATTGTGAGCGGATGGTTGGGATGGGAAGAGCCGGGCCCGCGGCCGCAGCGCTCGCGCGAGCAGCCGCAGGGTAATGCGGCGCCGGGCCGCGTTTTTTGACGGAGATCAAATCGGCTTGCCGCGCGCCGCTCTCGCGCCGGCTCGCGCGCGGCTGCCGCAGCCGCGGGATCGTGCTAATTTTCCGCTCATGTCGCACTGCGAGCGCGCCCGCCGGGCCTGGACGGACCCAGCGGTTCGCCGGATCGAGGCGGATTTCAACCGTTTCCCCGACACGCACGAGATCGGGGTCAGTGACCCCGAGGACTCGGTCTTTCACCGCCAGTTCGCCGACCGCGGCGTGACCTCGCTCGAGCGTGGCCAGAGCGGCATCGAGGGTATCGGCCGGCCACGGGTCGAGCCGTCGTTCAGTGCGGACGTGATCGAGCGCAGGCTCGTGGTGCGTGCTGCCGACAGCATCGCCGCGGCGTGCGTGCTGAGCGAGCAGCTGGGGCGCCTGTGCGCGGCTGACCGGTGAGATCGCCGAGCAGGGCCTCGCAGGCTCTGTGGTGTCGATCCTGTGCGACCCGGGCGAGCGTTACGCCGGGACGCATTTCAGCGACCCGCGGGTCGCGGGCCAGGGTCTCGAGCTCGCGCCGGGCGTTGGGACGATGCGCGAGCTCTTCGCCGGGCGCCGGTTCAAGACGCCTGAACGGGGTACCGGCAGGGCGGAGCGAGTGGAAAGGGGAGCGGACGATATGAGCAATGGCAAGGCAATGCGCGCGCTCGGCGTGGCCTGGGTCGTGGCGCTGGGGCTGACGGGCGTGCCCGCCCATGCCGCCCAGGCGCCCTTGACGGTGAAAACGCAGTACGGCCGGGTGCGCGGGGCGCTCGAGCACCGCGTGCTCGCCTTCAAGGGCATCCCGTACGCGGCGCCTGCGCAGGGCGCACTGCGCTGGGCCGCCCCGCAGCCGCCACGGCCATGGCGCGGCGTGCGCCCGGCGCTCGGATTCGCGCCCGACTGCATGCAGCGGCCCACCCCGGGGGACATGGCGCCGCTGCGCACGCAGCCGAGCGAGAACTGCCTGTACGTGAACATCTGGCGCCCCGCCCGGGCCACGCATACGCCGCTCGCGGTGATGGTGTGGATCTATGGCGGCGGTTTCGTCGACGGCGGCACCTCTCCGGCGGTCTACGACGGCACGGCGTTCGCGCGCGACGGCGTCGTGCTCGTGAGTTTCAACTATCGTCTGGGCAATTTCGGCTTCTTCGCGTTCCCCGCGCTGGTGCGCCGCGGCCTGCCGGCGGGCAACTTCGCCCTCATGGACCAGATCGCCGCGCTGCGCTGGGTGCGGCGCAACATCGCGGCCTTTGGCGGCAATCCGCACAACGTGACGATCTTCGGCGAGTCCGCCGGCGGCATGTCGGTCAACGCGCTGCTGATCAGCCCGCTTGCCCGGGGACTCTTTCAGAAGGCCATCGTCGAGTCCGGCGGCGGCCGGGCGCTGATGCCGATCCGGCCGCTGCGCGGCGGCGCCGGTTCGGCCGAGGCGATGGGCGTACGCCTGGCGCGCCACCTCGGGGTAACGGGCGAGGGGATGCGCGCTCTCCAGGCGCTGCGGGCGCTGCCGGCGGAGCGCGTCCTCGACCGGTTGAACATGGCGACTCAGCCGCAGGACAAGACCTACGTCGGCGGTCCCGTGATCGATCAGAAGACGTACTTCGGTCCCGCGGTGCATGAATACGCCAAGGGGATGGGCGCGCGCGTGCCGGTGATGATCGGCACCAACAGCGAGGATCTGGGCTGGGTGGGGGCGAGATCGCTGCCGGCGCTGTTCGCCCAGTTCGGCCGGTATGCCGGTGAGGCGCGCGCCGTATTCGATCCGCACGGCACGCTCACCCTGCAGCAGGTCTGCGCCGAGGTCGGCGGCGCGCGCGATATGCTCGAGCCGGCGCGCGCCATCGCCAGGATACTCTCGGCCCGCGGCCAGCCGGTCTACGAGTACCGCTTCTCCTACGTCGCCACCTCTATGCGCAGGCTCTGGGCGAGCGGCGCGCCGCATGCGAGCGAGATTCCCTACGTCTTCGACACCGTCAGGGCGCATTACGGCGCGCGCACGACGGCCGCCGATGAGGCCATGGCCCGGGCGATGCACCGTTACTGGGTCGCCTTCGCCAAGACCGGCCGGCCAGATCCGGCCGGCGAGCCCGTCTGGCCGCGCTTCCATGCCCGCTCCGACCGGCTGATGAACTTCACCGAGCGCGGCCCGGCGGCCGAGCGTGACCCGTGGGGCAAACGGCTCGATCTGGTCAGGCGGCTTGCGGCCGGCGATCCGGATCTCTGAGGCGCCCGGGCCGTGGGGAACCTGGCGCACCGTGCGCGGGTCAAGGCATATCAGCCAACGAGCGGGAGGCGCTCCTCATGAGACGCGTGCGTGACATTGCGTTCGTGTGCCTTCTGGGGCTGATTCCGGCCTGCGCGTGGGCGCGCGGGGCGCCGCCGGTCAAGGCGCAGCCGGCCGTCTGGCGCACGTACGACCTGATCGTGGACCTGGACAACCTCTCGCGCACCTATACGTGCGACCAGCTCTGGTACGTGTTCCACGGCATCCTGCTGCGCCTCGGCGTGCCCATCGACACCCTGAACGTGCTGCCCTACGACTGCAGCCGCACGCCTTCCGGTGACCTGCGCTCGCCTCGCGTGCAGGTGAGCTTCCGGATGCCGGCCGTGGTGCATGGGGCGTCGGTCAAATGGGCCGAGCTGTCGGCGGTGCGCCGTTTCATCGCGATCCGGCCGGGCGAGCCGAAGCGGCTCAAGCCCACCGACTGCCGCCTGATGCGCCAGATTCGCGAGACGCTGCTGGCCTCGCTGCCCGTGAAGGTGCTCCGCAGCGACCTTGACTGCGCCGCCGGGGAGCGCTTCGGTGTGACGGTGCGCCTCTGGGTTGCGCGCCCCGGGTAAGGGGCGGGCGGTCCGGGCGGGCGCCGCGCGCGGCGAGCCCTCCGGGCGGCCCGCCAGGCCGCACAGGCCGCTCAGGCCGCGGCGAGCTGCGCGGCGGCGAACTCGAAGTTGGCCAGCTTCGCCAGGAAGTTGTCCGCGAAATCCGCGCGGCGGTTGCGGAAGTCGACGTAGTAGGCGTGCTCCCACACATCGAGCACCAGCAGCGCCTTGCCCTCGCCGGTGGCGAGCGGGGTGCCGGCGTTGCCGGTCTTGGTGATCTTCAGCCGCCCATCGCCGGCGAGCACGAGCCACGCCCACCCCGAGCCGAATTGGCCGAGCGCGGCGGCCTTGAAGGTCTCCTTGAATTTCTCGACGCTGCCGAAGTCGCTCGCGAGCTTCTTCTCGAGGCTCCCGGGAATGCCCCCGCCCGTGGCCGAGAGAGAGTTCCAGAACAGACTGTGGTTCCAGTGCTGGCCGGCGTTGTTGAACACCGCGGTGAGATCGTCGCGGCCGTGGGCCGTGCGGATGATCTCCTCGAGGCTCTTGCCCTTGAGCGCGTCGTTCTTCTCCACCAGGCCGTTCAGCGCGTTGACGTAGGCCTGATGGTGCTTGCCGTGATGCAGCTCCAGGGTTTCCTGGCACATGCCGCGGGCGGCGAGCGCGCCGGGCGAGAAGGGAAGCGAGGGTAATGTGAACGTCACGGTGGCTCCTCCGTCAGTGATACCGATCCCGGTGGGCGAGCCCCGAAGGCTAGGAGACTTTTTGGAATTTGTCTAGGAGTCTCCCGGCAGGCCTTCGGGGCATAATGCCGCGCTCAGGAACGCGTCCCCACCCCGGGGCAGACCCA
>JAKCEJ010000220.1 GCA_021838065.1 Pseudomonadota bacterium | reverse complement strand
AGACTTACTTCGAGTGGATGCGCAACATCAAGGACTGGTGCATCAGCCGCCAGCTGTGGTGGGGCCACCGCATTCCGGCCTGGTACGACGAGCAGGGCAAGGTGTACGTCGGGCGCAGCGAGCAGGACGTGCGCGCCAGGCACGGTCTCGGCGCGGGCGTGGCGCTGCGGCAGGATCCCGACGTGCTCGACACCTGGTTCTCCTCGGCACTGTGGCCGTTCTCGACGCTCGGCTGGCCGGAGCGCACCCCCGAGCTCGCGCGCTACTACCCCAGCACGGTGCTGATCACCGGCTTCGACATCATCTTCTTCTGGGTGGCGCGGATGATGATGATGGGACTGAAGTTCATGGGGGATGTGCCCTTCCGCGACGTCTACATCCACGGACTGATCCGCGACGAGTCCGGCGAGAAGATGTCCAAATCCAAGGGCAACGTCATCGACCCGCTCGACATCGTCGATGGCATCGATCTGCCGGCCCTGATCGAGAAGCGCACCAGCGGCCTGATGCAGCCGCAGATGCGCCCAGCCATCGAGAAAGCCACGCGCAAGCAGTTTCCCGACGGCATCGCCGCGCACGGCACGGACGCGCTGCGCTTCACGTTCGCCGCGCTGGCCTCTCCGAGCCGCGACATCCGCTTCGACCTGGCGCGCGTCGCCGGTTACCGCAACTTCTGCAACAAGCTGTGGAACGCCGCGCGCTTCGTCACCCTGATGTGCGGGCAGGACAGCGATACGGGTGCCCTCGAGCTGTCGGTCGCCGACCGCTGGATCCGCTCGCGCTTCGGGCGCGCGCTCGAGGCGGTGGAGAAGGCGCTGGCCGAGTACCGCTTCGACTACGCCGCCAACGCGCTCTACGAGTTCACCTGGTACGAGTACTGCGACTGGTACCTCGAGCTCACCAAGCCGGTGCTGCAATCCGAGACGGGCAGCGCGGCCGCGAAGCGCGGCGCGCGCCGCACGCTCGCCGAGATCCTCGAGGCCCTGCAGCGCGCGCTGCATCCGATCATGCCGTTCATCACCGAGGCGATCTGGCAGCGCGCCGCGCCGCTGGCCGGATGCAGCGGCGAGACCGTGATGCGGGCTTCCTACCCGCTGCCGGAGGATTTCGCGCCGGATGAGGCGAGTGAGCGCGAGGTCGGGTGGATCCAGGCATTCGTGCTCGCTGTGCGCCAGATCCGCGGCGAGATGAACATCGCCCCGTCGCGGCACATCCCGGTGCTGCTGAAGGGCGCCTGCGATCAGGACCGGGCCTACCTCGAGCGCCATCGAGCGTATCTTGAGCGCCTCGCGGGCATCGAGTCGGTCACGGCGCTCGCCGCTGCCGAACCCACGCCGCAATCAGCCACGGCGCTGATCGGCGAGCTGACGGTGCTCGTGCCGATGGCCGGGCTGATCGACGCGGCCGCCGAAGCCGAGCGACTGGAGAAGCTCCTCGCCCGCGCACAAGCCGATCTCGCCAGAGTGCGCGGACGGCTCGGCAACGACAGCTTCGTCAGCAACGCGCCGGCTGAAGTGGTCGCCGGTGAGCGCGAGCGCGCCGCCGAGCTGCAGCGCACGGCCGCCGGGCTCGGCGCGCAGCTCGAGCGGGTACGCTCGATGCTGCCGGCCCCGCCTCAGAACGGATAGTTGATTCCGGTGAAGACGGCCGCCCCCTCGCTGCCGTAGCCGACGTCGACGTAACCGACGATGAACGGCGCGGCGATGCCGCGGAATCCCACACCGAGCACGTTATGCAGCTTGTCGAGCGGAAACGTCGCGGCGCGTGAGAATACGCGCCCGGTGTCGTAGAAGGGGGCGACCTGCAGGGTGAGACGCGTACCGAGCGCGTTCAGGGTGGCCACATTCTGGCGAAACTCGATATTCGCCACGAACGCGTCGCGGCCGTAGAACCGCCCTTCGCCGAATCCGCGCAGAGTCTGCGGTCCGCCCACGACGCTGCGGTCGCCGCCGATGCTGCTCAGCGCCCAGAACGGTGCGTCATGCAGCGAGGGCATGTAGCGCAGGTCGAAATGCGTGGCAATCGTGAGCGTGCGCGTCGGCGACCAATAGAAGCGGCCGTCCGCCCCGACTTCCGTGAACAACGACCCGTCGAGCGCCCCGTTGCGGCCCGCCGCGCCACCATAGAGGACGACTTTGACGCCGTGCGTGGGCACCGTGATGTCGTTGCGGGTATCGTAGGTCACGGTTACTCGCTCGAGCACCTCGTGAGTCGTGCCGATGCCGAGCACGGACGGGAAGCGGCTCGTGATCGAGACGATCCCGGGCAGATGGCCGGCGCTCACCTTGAGCTTCTGCACGATCAGCGTGCCGGCCAGCTGCCAGGCGTGCGTGAGATTCCAACCGAGCCGCATCTGCAGCTGCAACGTCTGGCCGGTGTAGACGCTCTGCGCCACATACGGTGTCTCGTTGCCGATGCCAAAGAAGCGCTCCGTGCCGCTGCGCTCGTAGTAGAGCTCCGTGCTCTGCGACCAGCGCCGCGTGCGCAGCAGGCCGGTGTCGTAAAGCGCATCGAGGCTGCTCTCCACGTGCTGCATCACTCCCGCGACCACCGACCACTGTCGGTCGGCGGACGGGAAGTCGAGGATGCGCATGTGCCCGCCCCAGCCGAAGTCGCCGTTATGCACGATGTCCGGGGCGATGATCCGCACGATGCGCCCACGGCTGTCGTGCTGCAGGAAGGTGGGAATGAGGCCCACGGTCACGCCGCTGGTGGGATCGACCGAGATATTCGGCACCGGGATGGCGGGCCAGGTCGCCGGATCGAGCCAGTTGAACGAGTGCCGGGACGGCGCGGCCGCGCGCGCCGCGCCGATGAGGCCCGCAGTGGCGAGCACGGCAGCTCCCGCCCGCAGCGCACGTCGTGACGTCTGTCTTGTCATCGGCGCCTGATGCGCGCACGTGAGCCGACGAGTGCGATCGAACCTGCCGGGCGCAATTACTTGTCGGCGAGCCCCGCGAGCGCCCGTCCGCCCTCCACTGCCTGCCAGACACCGAGCGCCGGGGCGCCGACGAGCAGCTCGCGCACCCGGCGCAGCAGCGACAGAGCCACCGCGGGCGCTGCCGGCACACCGATGAGCGCACAGGCCAGCACATAGCCGGCCTCCTGCACGCCGAGCGCCGCGGGGACCGCGAACCCGAAAGTCCGCAGCCCGCAGAACAGGCTGTCGAGGATGAGCGCCTGTGCCGGGCTCACCGCGAGCCCCATCAGATGACAGACCACCCAGGTTTCGGCCGCGCCGAGCGCCCAGGCGGCGGTATGCGTCGCGAGCGCCGCCGCGGTGCGCCGGTCCCATTTGAAGAGCTGATCGAGCTGCCCGGCGCGCTCCAGGCGCAGCGCCGGCCAGCGGCGCGCAAGCGCCTCGGCGCCGCGGCGCAGCAGCGCCGCGCAGCGCCTGCGCCCGAGGCTCGCGAGGATCGCGATCGCGCACACCGGCAGCAGCGCCGCGGCGATCAGTCGCAGCGGCGCGCCCCGCGCCCCGAGCAGCAGCATCGCCACCCCGGCGAGCACGTAGGGCAGTTTGGCGAGCTGCTCGATGATCAGATCGGCGAGCAGCGTCGCGGCGACCGGGACGGACTCGAGGCCCGTCAGAGTGAGTGCCCGGGCACCCGCCACGATCCCGCCGAGCTGGGAGAATGGGAGCACCTCCGCGGTGGCCTCCCGCACGTAGCGCGCCCAGATGAACTTCCATGGCGCGGCGCCGGGCAGCTCCCCGCCGATCAGCCACCACGCCGAGCCCGTTGCGGCGATGACCGGCAGGTGAATCAGCGCCACGAGCGCGAGCCCCACGATTCCCACGCGCAGCACGGCCTGCTCGACGGCGGCCGCTCCCGCGTAGGCGACGGCGGCCACGAGCGCGGCGCCGCCGCAGGCGAACGCGAGGAGCTTCGCGCGGCTCACGCCGGCCTCGCGGTGAACACGCCGCCCGCGGCCTGCCGCGGACGCTCGGGCGGCACGTCGAACGTGTTGATGTAACGCGCGAACTGCTCACGCAGCCTCAGCGGCTCGAGGCCGAACGCCTCGAGGCTGTGGTGGTGCACGGCGTAGCCGCCGCGGGGCACGCGGCGCAAAAACTCCCGCATGCGCGCTTCGGCCGCTGCGCTCAAGGTCAGCCCGCAGTGCCGGTACAGTCGCGCCACGGTGTGCATCGGCGCGGCGACGATGTCCCGGTAATACAGGTGCAGCACGTTCTGCGAGGCGGCCTTGAACGTCATCATCCGCTCGACGCCCTGCGCCCAGCGCTCGCTCACCTCCTGGCCGATCTCGGCCCGGCGCAGATGGGTGGTGAAGGGCCGCCGCAGAATCTCGGTGAGCCGGGCCACCGAGGCCAGGACTTTCAGCGGATCGCGGTGCAGCATCACAACGGGCGCATCGGGATAGACGCGCGTGAGCGCCTCGAGCGCGAACACATGGTCCGGGCTTTTCAGCACCCACTGCCGGCCCGTGGGGCCCTGCGCATCGAGGTGGCTCAGAAAACGGCGATGGAAGAGGTAGGCGAGCTCGTGCCCGCTCTCATCGAGCCAGTCGCGGTACGAGAGGATCCGATAGATCGTGTCGAAGCGCAGACTGCGGAATACGTGCCCGGTGATGTCGGTGCACTCCTGCGGCGCATCGGCGCTCACCGGGTGCATGCGCGCGAGGCCGGGCGAGAGCAGCCGAAACAGCGCCAGCTGGCGTGCGACCTGCGCGCGGCGGTGATCGCCTGCAGGCGATGCCCGGGACAGCGGGTACGGATAGATGAGCTGCCAGCTGCGCGGCACGACGTTGGCCGGATCGAGCGCGAGCAGCGAGTGCAGGAACGTCGAGCCGCTGCGCGGCAGTCCGGTGATGAAGATGGGGCTCCCCACCGCGCGCGTGACGATGCGCGCATCCTCTTCCTCGGCCCTGTCCATGCGCAAGAGGTTGCGCATGCAGCGCAGCAGGTCATAGCGCGCCGCGAAGTGGCCGAAGATCCCGAGCTGCGCCTCGCTGCCGAGCGCCGCGAGCAGCCGCTCGAGCGCCGGCCTGAACGACTCATCGGCGAAGCGCGAGCGGCCGGCGTTGCGCAATGCCGTCTCCATCAGCTCGTCCGCATCGAGTGGCATCGAGCGCCGCAGGGCCCGCACCGCCTGCCGTTGCATGATTCCCATGGCCTCTCGCCTCCTCGTCGATCGCAGCGGTTCTTGGTGTTCGAAGGAGCGACCGGCAGTCACCTCACGCCACGCGTGCGCGTCCTGGCGGAGCCGGCAATCGGCGCGCCGTCATCCGCGTACGCAGCGGCTGCGTGCTGGTGATCCATCACGGTTCCCACCACCTTGGATCAGGCCGCCCGCC
>JAKCEJ010000219.1 GCA_021838065.1 Pseudomonadota bacterium | reverse complement strand
GTTCTGGATCACGCGCCGCAGGGCCGGATTGCCCGTCGGATCGGCCCCGCCCGCCTTCACCGCCATGGTGATGTCCTTGGCGATGCGCGCGAACTGCTTGGCCATGCGGTTCCAGCGCGCAAACATAGTGTGCTTGCGGACTTCGAATATTCGTCCCACGAAAGTCTGCTGGGGGCGAAGCGGGCAGCGCGCTCAGGCGAGCTGCGCCTGAAGCACGCGCAGTCGGCGGCGCTGCAGGCGTAATTGCTGCTCCAGCTCCTTGAGGCGCAGCTGGAAGCTGGCGTGCTCCCAGTGCTCGGCGACGGCGCGCTTCTTCTCGGCGAGCCACTGCTCCTTCACCTTGGCCCAGTCGGCGACGGCCGCAAGAAAGCTGTCGTATTCGTGCGAGATGTGCTGGCGCAGCTCGCTGATGCGCGAGGGCGCGGCGGTCGGCGCGACGCGCTCGAGCGAGCTCTGCGCGCGCGCGAACTGCATCGCGAGCAGCGCGCGCTGGATCTGGAACACCGGCGTGCGCTTCAACTTGCGGGTGAGGCCGACGAACTGCAGGCCGGCGATCAGCCACTTGGTCGGGTCCCACTGCCACCAGCGCACGCCGTTGCGGTAGTCGTGCGCGAAGATGTGGTGGAAGTTGTGGTAGCCCTCGCCGAAGGTGAACACGGCCAGCACCGGGTTGTCCCGGGCGGTGTTGTCTTCGGTGTACGGACGCGAGCCCCACATGTGCGCGAGCGAATTGATGAAGAACGTGAAATGGTGGCTCACCACCAACCGCAGCACGCCGGCGAGCAGGAATGCGCCCCACAAATCGCCGCCGGTGAGCCATCCGGCGAGCAGCGGCAGTCCGAAGTTCGTGAGCAGCACGAGCGCCACGTAGTGACGGTGCTGGAAGGCGAGCATGCGGTCGCGGCGCAGGTCGGGAATGTTGCTGAAGTCGGTCTTGCCGCTCGGGTACTCGCGCACCATCCAGCCGATGTGCGAGAACCAGAAGCCGCGGCGCGCCGAGTACGGGTCGAGCTCCTCGTCATCGACGTTCAGGTGATGGCGGCGGTGGCCGCTGCACCAGATCCAGGCGCTGTTCTGCAGCGCCATGGTGCCGAAGATGAGGTAGAGCACCCGCAGGCTCCAGTGCGCCTCGTACGTGCGGTGCGCCCAGAGCCGGTGGTAGCCGGCCGTGATCGCCAGCTCGTTCGCCGCCAGAAACAGCCCGAACAGCACCCAGGCCGAGGCGCTGTACCCGTGCGTGATGCCATACCACGGCACGACCACGATCGCGGTCAAAAATGTCAACGAAAACAAGGCAATATTGATCCAGATCGGCGGCGCTGACGGCGCGGCGGACGGTTGGACCGTGGCGGATGACTTCGGCATGGGCAGTGGGCGCTCAGGGGCGGTGGATCGAGACACAGTTACCATAGCACGTTCCGCGTGCCGCGGGCACGCGCGAGGGCGCACTCGGCGGGCCGGGCGACCGGCCGCTCTAGAACGAATAGACCCCCTGCACGGCGAGCTCGCTCTGGTGGGTGCTGTAGTCGGTGAGCGTGCGGCCGGTGGCCGCGTCCGTATGCGCGTAGAGGAAGGTCGGCCGGTTCGACGTGTCGTAGCGGCCCTCGAGGCGCAGCTCGAAGTCCGCCGCCGGGTCGTAGCCGAACGTGACGGTCGCCTCCCTGAGCGTCTGTGGCGTTCCGGTGACGAACCCATCGCGGTCGTCGAACGACTCCCCGCGCACCGAGACGCGCCACCGGCTGCTCAGCCGCTTGTTCACGTACACGGCGATGCCGCTCCACTGCCCGCCGGCCGTCACGGCGCTCGCTCGCTGCTGGCCCCAGTCGTAGCTCGCCACGAACTGCAGCGTTGCGGTGGCGTTGTAGGTGGCGACGGTATCGATCAGGGTGCGCCGGGCGAGATCGACCGGATCGTTGCCGATGTAGCTCTGCGCGGTGAAGGAGAAGCTCGCGGTCGGGCTCAGGGCGATCCCGAGCTCGACGGTCTTCGATCCGGAGCTGACGCTGGTGTAGTTCCAGCCGTTGTTGACGCCCAGGATGACGCTCACGGCGCTGTCGAACGCGTAGGTTGCTCGCACGCCGGTGTGGGTCATCGGCTCGGCGTAAAAGAGAAACGACCGCGAGAAGTTGGTGTTGCCCGTCGGCGCGATGACCTCGGCGCCCGCCAGGGTGGTGAATTTCCCGGCCTGCACCGTGAGTCCGCCGTCGACGTACTGCACGAAGCCCTGCAGGATGTCGATGGGGTTGTTGCTCGAAGCCGAGGCGCTCTCGGCGGCGTTGACGATCTTGGCGTCATCGCCCGCGATCGTGTCGATCAGCACGCCGAAGCCCTGCTTGGGCTGGTAGGCGAGCGTGAGCCCCGCCTGATCGAGCTGAAACGCATCATGCGCGGTGTCGAACTGATGAAACGTGTTGCCGCCCGAGGAGGTGTAATACGAGGCGGCGAGATAACCGGACGCCGTGATGCCGGAATCGGCAAGCAGCTGCGCGAGCGTGCCCGCCGGCGGCTCGGCTGCGGACGCGCCTGCGGGCCCGAGGGTGCCGAGCGCCGCAGCCAGCAGGGACAGTGTCGGGAGGAACTTGGGCATGCTCAACCTTTCGTGACCGCAGTCGGGTGTCGGACACGGGCACTCAAGCACGCGCCGTGCCAGGGTGGGCGCGGCAGGAAATCCCTGCAAATTGAGCCCCCGCGGGCTTCGCGCGGGAGGCCGTCGCACCGCGCTGGTGCACCTCAGGAGTCATCGTGGTGCATCAGCCGGCCATACCGGATGCAACGTTGCGCGCGCGGCGGTCAGCGGCGGGTGAGGAAATCGCCCGTGTCTAATGCGGTCTGGTGGTGGGCGCGGCGCCCGGCGGGCGCAGCGGCAGGGGCGGTGCGGATGAGCCGGTATCGGCGCGCAGCGCGGCCTCGGCTTCGCGCCGGGTCATGACGATGATGCTGATGCGCCGGTTGATCGGGTCGTACGGATTGGTCTTGTCGAACAGCACGGTCGAGGCCAGCCCCACCACCCGGGCAACCTTGCCGGCGCCGAGCCCTCCCTCGACGAGTGCGCGGCGCGCGGCGTTGGCGCGATCGGCCGATAGCTCCCAGTTGGTGTAGCGCGCCTCGCGCGGGTACGGGTGCGCGTCGGTGTGGCCGATGATGGCGATCTGGTTGGGCACGGAGTTCAGGTACGGCGCCAGCGTCTTGAGGATGCGCAGCGTGTAGCTGCGCAGCTTTGCGCTGCCGAGATCGAACATCGGGCGGTTCTTGGCATCGACGATCTGGATGCGCACGCCGCGGGGCGTGATGTCGATCAGCAGCTGGTTCTTGAACGGTTTCAGCGCATGGCTCTTGTTGACCGCCTGGCGCAGCTGCGCCATCAGGGACTCGAGGCGATGGTGGTCGGCGCCTGCAACCTGCTTTTTCGCCTCGGTGAGGCTCGCGCGCGGCGCGGGCTGCTGATAGCGTTTGCTGCCGGGGCCCTTCTCGGGCGCCTCGACGTCGATCACCTGGTGCGGCGTAGAGCTCAGGCCGTTCAGGCCGCCGTGCAGATTGATGGGGCTGGTGCTGGCGCCGCCCGGGCCCATCGCGCCGGGCGCGGCCCGCGCGCTGTGCCCGGTCTGCATGCTCGGGTTCTTGAAGTAGTTGAAGATTGCCGCGCGCTCGGCCTTGTTGACCGCCGTGACGATCCACATGACCAGGAAGAACGCCATCATGGCGGTGACGAAATCGGCGTAGGCGACCTTCCACACGCCGCCGTGGTGCTCGGCCGCGCGGCGCCGGTTGCGCCGGATGACGATGGTCGCCTTGTCGTCTTTGTTCGCGTTGGCGGCCATCAGACGCTGGCTCTGGCCTTACCTTTCAGCTGGGCCTCGAGGTCGGCGAACGTCGGGCGCACGTCGCTGAAGAGGAGCTTGCGCGAGAACTCGATCGCAACGGCGGGAACGTAGCCGCGCACGCTGGCGACGAGGGCCATCTTGACCAGCTCGAAGGCCTTGGCCTCGTCATTGGCCGCGTGCGCCATCGCCGCCGCCAGCGGCCCGGCGAAACCATAGGAGATCAGGATGCCGAGGAAGGTGCCGACCAGAGCGGAGGCGACCCGCGCGCCGATGCTCGCCGTATCGGCGCCGGCGATCGAGGCCATGGTGTTTACGATGCCGAGCACGGCGGCCACGATGCCGAATCCCGGCAGGGAGTCGGCCATGCGCTGCACCGCGTGCGAGGGCTCGTGGATTTCCTGGTGGAAGGTCTCGAGCTCCTGGTCGAGCAGACTCTCGAACTCGTGCGGGTCGAGGTTGCCGCCGACCATCAGGCGCAGGCAGTCGGTGATGAACTGGCGCAGGTGATGGTCCCCGGCGATACGCGGGTATTTCTTGAACAGCGCGCCGCCCTCCGGGGCGTCGATGTCCGACTCGATCGCCATCAGGCCTTCCTTGCGGATCTTCACCAGGATGTCGTAGAGCAGCTTCAGGAGCGAGACGTAATCGTCGTGCTCGTAGCGCTCCTGGCGCACGAGCGCGACGATGTCGGCGAAGCTCGCCTTGACGATCTTGATCGGGTTGCTGGTGAGGAAGGCGCCCAAGGCGGCCCCGACGATGATGAGAAATTCCGCCGGATGCCAGAGGGCGAGCAGCTTCCCACCCTCTATCATGAAGCCCACGGCCACGCAGGCGAGGACGACGACGCTTCCGATGATCTGAATCACGAGCTGCGTTAGCCTGTTCTGAAGGTTGCTGCGCGAGGTCCTTCGCGCCAAGGCGGGCGAGCCGGTCCACTGTGCAGCGATATTGATGCGAGTATCGGCGGCGCCACGGGGTTCTTGAACCGCGGACGCCCGGAACTGTGACGCTGACCGTGTAAACTGCCCCCGCAACGCCGCCCCGAGGCGAGCGGCGAGGAGACCCCCGTGCTTGAGCATCTTGAGCGGCTGGCGCCGGACCCCATCCTCGGCCTGATGGCCGCCTTTCGCGCCGATTCCGATCCCCGCAAGGTCGATCTCGGCATCGGCGTATACCGTGATGAGCGGGGCGAGACACCGATCATGCAGGCCGTGCGCGATGCCGAGCGTGCCCTGCTTGCGCGCCAGAGCACCAAGACGTACGTGGCGCCCGCCGGCAACGCGGGCTTCAACGAAGCGATGCGCCGGCTCGTGCTGGGCGAGGACTCGCCCCTCGCCGCTTCCGAGCGGGTGTGCGCGGTGCAGGCGCTCGGCGGCTGCGGCGCGCTGCGCCTCGGCGCGGAGCTGATCCGGGCGGCGCGGCCGGAGACGGTGGTGTACGCGAGCGCGCCGACCTGGGCCAATCACGCGCCGCTGCTGTCGGGCTGCGGACTGAGGCTCGAGCGCTATCCATACTTCAGA